>CAIYOB010000614.1 GCA_903927685.1 uncultured Planctomycetaceae bacterium | reverse complement strand
GTCGCCGTCGCCGTCGACGTCGAACAAGCGAATTCCCGTGGAGCCCCAGCGGTGGTGGGGAGCTTTATAGAGCATCTCCGGTTGGAAAGTCCCCCAACCACGATTGATGAACGCGAGAATGTGGTCGTGCTCCTGGGCCTGCACGGCCACGAAATCCGGATGGCCGTCGCCGTTCAGGTCCAGTACCGGCGCGTCGATCGTGCCGGTGCGCTGGTCGATTGGAACGGCTTCGAATTCCGGATGGGCGTAGTCCTTCGTGACGTTCTCCATGTACAGGATCATGCCCGTCGTCAGGTTTCCGAACACACCGACGACAAGATCCAGATCGCCGTCGCCGTCGAAGTCGGCCGCCTCCACGTCGTTGATTCGCCCCTGGCCTTCCAGCAAGGGGATGTTGTCGAACTGGCCGTTGCCCCGATTCCGCAGCCAGACCGCCGATCCCTTGTCGGTGTCAACCGGCCAGAAATCGCCCAGGTCGGCGACCAGCAGATCGAGCAGGCCGTCGCCATCGAAATCCACCACGCGAGTGCGCGTCGGATGCGGGATCTTCGCGATCACCCTGGCATCCTTGGTCGGGCTCTTGGGATCCCAGAGAATCACCATGCCGTATCGCATGTCGCAGATCAGCAATTCCTGGGGGCCGTCCTTGGAAAACCGCACGAACTGCACGTTCGAGATGGCGGTCTGCCCGGGGAATACGTCCAGTTGGATATGCCGTTCCTGGAACTTCCTGGGGGAAGGGGGCGAGCCCATTGCGTCCAGCGGCACGTCGAGGTACTCGGGCGCCCGCAGCACCCAGTAATCGACAGCTTCTTCGATCTGCGGGATGCGCTCTTTCGGCACGGGCCTGCCGCCGGTTGCGTAGCTGTACATTTCCTTGATCTTTTCCGGCCATCGATCCTTGGGTTCGACGTCGGCCGGCGGCAAGATGTGGCAAGTTGAGCAGAAGGTCTCGATTCGCTTGTCCTTCATGCGGACGAGCGGAGTCATGTCTTCCGCACTGGGAGCTTCCTTGTCGGACGCCGGTTTGCCGCTGGACGCGCCGGAGATAACCTGCCAGCGTTTCCACTCGGACCGCAAGTAGAAGCCGATACCGACGGCGACCCAGCCCAGCAAGAACGCGATGATAAGCATCCTGCGCATAGGATTATTTCGTGTTGCCGGGGGCGGCCGGGGATTTTGTCTTGCCGTCCGCGGGGCGGTCCGTCCGCGGGTCGAGGCACTCGGGAGCCCACTCCTTTAGCCGCACGAGCAGTCTTCCGGCGGCTTCATTGTCTCCGCAGCATTCGGCGTACCTGGCGATTCGCTTGAGGATACCGGGAGGTACGTTTTCCACGCTCTCCATGACCAGGATGTCTTTGCGCAGCGACGTTCCCTGCTGCGAACGGTCCTCGTAGATCTTGACTTGTTCGAGGTTTCCTAGAGATCGCTCCACGCTGGCCATCTGATGCTGGGACCGGTAGTCGTAGGGGTTGATTTCCATCGCCTTCTCGAAGGCCGCTTTGGCCTCCTGGAACTCGCCCCTGGCCACGTGCACCCAGCCCTTGTACCTCCAGAAGCGTCCGTCCGCTGCGGCGGCCTTGGGAGCGCGGCTGAGCAGACTGACCGTCCCTTCGACGTCGCCCTTCGTCGTGGACATTTCGAGATGGTAGACCAGCAGTTCCAGGTTCTGCGGGAACCGCTTGAAGTACTCCCCGATGATCTGCTGGTGGTACGGGATTCCTTTCTCTGTCGCCGGGTCCTCCACCGGGTCCTCGGAGTAG
>CAIYOB010000613.1 GCA_903927685.1 uncultured Planctomycetaceae bacterium | reverse complement strand
TGCAAAGGACGAGAAGGGACTGCCCGGGTTGGGAGCCGAGCTGACGGGCAGTTATCGGCACCTCGTGGAAACGGCCGCGGTCTGGAAGAAGCTCGCGAATGCCAAGAACCCGCTCCTGCGCCAGTATCGCGAGGTTCTGGAGGCCATGATCGCCGATCCAAACGCCGACCGGGACCACCGAAAGGTCCAGGCTACCGTCCGGCGTGCCTTGGAGTTCTTTAAGAGGGGGCAGAAGACACTGATCTTCTGTGTCTTCACCACGACGGCTGAAACGATTCGCGATCAAGTTCAGGACGCGGTCGACTGCTACCTCAACGAGGTCCGAGATCGCGTCTTCGGTGACGCAAGTAGTTTCGAGAACTTTCGACGGCGCTTCTTCAACCGTCGCGAACCGTTGTTTTCGTTGATCCAAGACCATCCGCTGTTGGGCGCTGTCCAGGATGGTCGTCGAGGCATTCCAGACGACCTCAGACTGACGGATGCGGACCTGCATCGAGTGGCTGAGTTACTGGTTGCCCGGGAGGAATTCGCCAGCAACGAGAAGTCGGATCGCCGATTGCTGTTGGCGGCGACGGAGCACGTGGCTGTACGTACCTGGACGACGTCTGCCGCAGGCGAGAAATGGCTTCGGGGCGATGAAGGGGTGCTCGCCAACTGCCGCGACCTTTGCGATCGAATCGCCGACACGCGATGGCTCGAAGCTCGCGAGCCACTGTCGCGAAGCGAGCGTGCTGGCCGTGTGCGTCGGAATGTTGACCCGGAAGCGCAGGGCGACACAGACGACCCACTGGCCGTCGAACAGTTGGACGATGAAGTTACCGCTGCCGGTCGCGGCCGCTCCCAAGATCGGGAGGTCAAAGCGTGGGTGCGACGGCTGAGAGAAGACGCGATCGGCGCGGTTGTTGCTCCCTATTTCCGCACTGCGCTCATTGAAAAGGTGTCAACACACCTGCCCATCCTTGCGGAACACCACGGGGAACTGATGGCCAAGCTCAGCCTGGATACCCGCGCGGTAGCTGGTCAGGTGTTTCGGCGTGTCCTGATGGCCGAAGAGTTCCTGTTGCGTTACCTGGCTAACGTCGACCGGGACAATGCCGAGCGCTGGCCCGATTACCTTGCCGACCGATATGTGAAACCGCTCGACGGTCACCTCGAAACGCTTCGCGATCGTGTCGATGCTTACCTCGAAACCGTGGTGCGTGCGGGCACCAACAGGGCACTTCTCGCTGGCTATCACGCCGCTGCTGAAAATCGAAACGTGGTCCAACTCGTGAAAGGCGAGACACAAAACCGGGATCGGTACTTCCTGGGCTTCAATACCCCGTACCGCCCGGAAATCCTGGTTGCGACGTCCGTGGGGCAAGAAGGCATTGACCTGCATCGTGAATGCCGCCACGTGATCCACCATGATCTCTGCTGGAATCCAGCAACGATCGAGCAGCGTACCGGACGGGTGGATCGGATCGGCAGCAAGGTTGAAAGAGAACGCCTTGGCGCGAACGCCGAGGACGCGCCGACGCTGGAAATCGCCGTGCCTTACTTGGCGGCGACGTATGACGAGCGAATGTTCGAGGACCTGTATCGTCGCGCCCAGTTATTTGAGGTGACCCTCGGCGGCGACATGCGAGTCGAGGGTCGCATCGAGCTTGAACACGTCGACTCTGAAAAACGCAGACGAGAAAAGGCTGGCATTGGGACCGAAGACGAGGATCTTGGAGACGAAGGTGACAACACGGGCGCAATCGGCCTCCCTAAGGACATGGTCGAGCGTCTACGTGTCGATCTGTCCGTCTGGAAACCACGGACGCTTGTTTCCTGGGGCAAACTACCTACCACCACGACCTTGCCCGGTGACAAAGTTGCAGAGCTTCGGCCATCGCCACCGGGGCAGGAGGATTCGTATTCTGAACAGTGCTGACCTGCGGAGGCGCCATTTGAAATGACACGAGTTGCGGAGAAACAGGAGCGATAGGTTACTGTCGGGCGATACCTTGCCCTTGTCGAAAACCCGGTCGCCTCGTGTAATACCCTTCGAGGGCATCCACTGCTTGGTCCGTCGCCCCGGCGGGTCAATTCCGCGGCAACGGGAATCGTCGGGCCCTGCTCCAGGTACAGATCGAAGATCTGACGGACCCGCTCGGATTCCTTTCCTACGGCGATCAGTCTCGTGCCGAACACGTCATTGCCGAGGACCGGCAACCACTTCCCATCCGTTCGTTCTCAGGGGATCCCGCCAGCCGCCTTGACCATTGCCAGGATACCTGCCTGGATCGCTGTCGGCAGGGACGGCCAGGCGTCGATGACCGTTTGCAGCTCCGTGGAAATCCTGTGTTCTACTGCTGGCGATTTGCTGGCATGTTCGCCGCAAACCCCGTTTTCCTCGGGGTTTTCGGGGTTTGTCGCCGTCCTTGAAAACCGCAGTGGGCGAAAGTCCACCGGGGGTTCGAATCCTCTCCCATCCGCTTTGCTTTTCCCCGCAGATTCCCGCCGATTGTCGCTT
>CAIYOB010000612.1 GCA_903927685.1 uncultured Planctomycetaceae bacterium | reverse complement strand
GCCGGATAAAGAACCCTATCGGTTCCCCGGCGGCGAGACCGTCCTTGATCCGAGACGCTGCTATGCCGACACGCTCCGCCGCCACGGCACGCGCGGCATGCACGCGGACGAGGCGGCCTGCCGTGAGCTGTGGCACGGCGTGGTGTTCGAGCCGGATGCAATGGCCGCGACGATGAAGGCCATGCTGGACGAGACCCGCCGCTGCCGCGTGCTGTTGAACACCGCGTTCCAGACAGTGCAGGCGGCCGCTGGACGTGTCGAGTTTCTGCAGCTCGACGACGGCCGGAGGATTGTGGCCCGCAACTATGTGGATGCCACCGGCGATGGTTGGCTGTGCCTCGGTGCCCGCTGTGAAGTGATGACAGGCCAGGAGGCCCGCGATCGATTCGACGAGCCGAGCGCTCCGGCGCAAGCCAGCCAGAACGTCAACGGCGTGACGTTGATCTACCGGGTCACCCTGAAGCCAAATCCCAGCATTGAACCGTTGCCGGCAAATGTGCCGGCCCAATGCTGGTGGCGGGACAGCTTTCCGGTCGCCCAGATGAACCACTATCCCAACGGCGATCTGAACATCAACATGCTGCCGACGATGGACGGCCAGGAGTTCATGCAACGCGACTATCAGGCGGCTGACACCGAATGCCGGCGCCGCGTGCTCGCCCACTGGCACGACCTGCAAACGCGCTACGACGAGTTCCGGCGTTACCGAATCGCCTGGCTCGCTCCGGCGTTGGGTGTCCGCGAAACGCGCCGCATCGTGGGCGAGTACGTGCTGACGGAAGACGATGTGCGTGGCGGGTTGAGCCGGCAAACGCACCCCGACATGATCGCCATCGCCGACCATGCCCTGGACACACACGGCAGTCAGGCGCACGGCATCGGCGAACTGCGCGAGCCCTACGGCGTGCCCTATCGCTGCTTGATTCCCAAGGGCTACCGCAACCTGTTGATCGCCTGCCGCGCGGCCAGCTTCAGTTCGCTGGCGGCCTCCAGTTGCCGCCTGTCGCGCACGATGATGCAGTTGGGCCAGGCGGCCGGAACCGCGGCCGCCTTGGCCAAGGAGCTGAACGTGGACCTGCCCGACGTGCCGCCCGACCGGCTGCGCGCCGCGCTGCGCGAGCAACACGTCCAGTTGGAGCATCCGATGCCGGAGTCCCTGCTGGAGTTGGTCAACGCCGAGACAGCAAGTCTGGCTGTCGCGGCCTCGGCTTTCGTCGCCGCGCAAGCTGCGGCGAGCGAGCCGAAGTGTCCCTCTGACGATCCACCGGCGATCAGGCTGTTCAACTGCGATTTCAATTGGGCTCGCTGGCCGCCCAGTGAGTCGCTGCCCCACGGAAACGTCCGGCCGTCACAGCCGGAGGATTGGGCCGAGGTGGATGCCCAGCAGTACTTCGACTGGCACCGGGAATTCGGTAACAACGTCGTCTACTGTCAGGCGTACTGTTCCAGCGGCTTCGCCTTGTATCCGAGCAAGCTCGGACCCGTGGGCAAGAGCAAAGCCGCGCGGCTATTTCCCGAACTGTACGCCTTGGCGCGAAAAGCGAAGTTGCCGGTCTGGTCGTACTACTGTGTGGCGGCGGACCTCTTCCAGTCGCGCGAGCATCCCGAGTGGCTTGTGCCCGGCAGCGTCCCGGGATCCTACGGCCACGGCGGCTTCTTCGGTCCCGAGACGCCCCACACCGAGCTGGTCTGCGCACGCTTACGAGAATTCCTGAGGGACTATCCCGTCGACTGGTTGCTGCTGGATTGGTTCGTCTACGGCTCGTTGAAACCGGACGAGGCCCTGGTGCAGCCGGCGGAGTTCGTGAAGCAGCCGTTTCAGGAGATTATCGGCCGGCCGCTGCCTGCCACGGCTGCGGACATCACGCCCGCGGAGCATCTGAAATACAAGCGGGTCGTGTTGGAACGTCAATTCCGGGCCCTGCAGCAGGCGGTTCGCCAGTCCAGTCCCCACACCAAGATCATTTTCAACGTGCCCTTTCATGAAGCGGACGAGGCCCTGTGGCGGGACCACCCGATGCTGGCGGAAAGCGACGGCCTGTTCGCCGAATCGTCCGACGAGGTGGTGGGCTGGCTCTTGCGAGTGCGCAAGCCGGAGCAGCGCGTGATGACCACGATCATCGGCCGTGGCAAGGGTGTCACCGATCCCGGCTCCTGGAGGAAATGGTACGACCAGGGCTGCGATTTCTTCGGCTACGCGTGGGGTACGCCGCCCTCGTTCCTTCCCACGGCGATGTACGATGAGGAACTGAAAGTGGTGAAAGCGGCCTTCGCCGAAATAGAGAAACTGGATGCGGAACGAGCGAGAAACGTAAGATGATCTTGAACTCGACCCGACCACGATCGTTGTTGATGACCCTCTTGGCGCTCTGCCTTTCGGCCTCGCTGGCCCGAGCTGAAGTGCGGGTGGCGAAGATCTTCTCGGATCACATGGTGCTACAGCGCGATCGGCCGGCGCCGGTCTGGGGATGGGCCGCGCCGGGTCAAGCGGTAACCGTCGCCTTTGCGGGGCAGACCAAACGAGCCACGGCCGACGTCCAAGGCCGGTGGCGCGTTACGCTCGATCCGCTGTCGGCCAACTCGACCGGACGCGACCTGACGGTGGCCGCCGAGGGAGCAACGCCTCAGCGGGTGACCGTCCAGGATGTGCTCGTCGGCGAGGTTTGGTTCACGGCGGGCCAGTCGAACATGATGCTGGGACTCGGCGGCGCCACCGGCGGGGCGGACGGTCTGAAGCGACTCGAAGCCTGCACGCACCTACGCGTTGCCAATATACCGGGCCAGGAATCGCAGGCGCCGGAACCTCAGCTGGACTTGACGCAGCCGGTCTCCTGGACCAAGCCCCCCATCAACGGCAGTTACTCCGCGGTGAGCGGCTTCTTCGCCGAAAAGCTCTATCGTCACCTGGGCGGCGAAGTGCCCGTCGGCATGATCACGGCGGTGGCGATCGTGCCCGCCGAAGCCTGGGTGGACGCGCCGTCCCTGACCGACTCGCCGGCGCTGAAACACTTGCTCAACAGCCCCCTGAACATGACGTCGAAGTGGTTCAACGGCATCATCGCGCCGCTCGGACCGTACGCCCTGCGCGGCGTGCTGTACTACCAGGGCGAATACAACGGCGGCCGGGGCGCCGAGTTTCAGGTGCTGTTTCCCGCGCTGATCCAAAGCTGGCGCACCTCCTTGGAGCAGCCGAACCTGCCGTTCCTGTTCGTCCAGCTTCCGGGATTCATCGAGCATCGTGCGGCGCAGGACCGACAACTGGACATGGACGCGGCCACCTTGGCGGCGCTGCACCAGCCTACGCTCTCCGGCGTGTGGACCGATATGCGGGAGGCCCAATTGAACGTCTGGCGCAGCGTGCCGCACACCGGCATGGCGGTGACGATCGACGTGGGCGAGCCGTATGACATCCATCCGAAGCAGAAGGAGCCGGTGGCCGAACGCCTGCTGCTGAGCGCTCGGCAGGTAGCCTATGGCGAAAATATCGAGGGGAGCAGCCCCGTGCCCGCCCGTGTCGAGGTCGACGACGACCGCTTCGTCGTCACCTTCGAGCACGTCGGCGCGGGTCTGGTGGCCAAGCAAGAGTGGCGTAAGCTTCCAGCTTGCGATGCCCCTGTCGACCGCAAGCTGGAAGCTTACGCCACGGACAAATGCGGAACCGTCGCAGGGTTCGACATCGCCGGCGACGATCTCGTGCTGCACTCGGCTCAGGCACGCATCGAGGGTGGCAGCCGGGTCGCGGTCTGGCATCCGGAGGTGAAACGGCCCACGCTGCTACACTACGCTTGGGGCGGCTTTCCGCGCTGCTCGCTGTACAACTCCAGCGGCCTGCCCGCGACCCCGTTCGAGCACAAAGTCATGGACCGCATCCACCCCGCCGACACGGCCTGCTTTGCTTTCCGGAACCGCAGTTTCGAGGAAGGTCCGCCGGACAAGCCCGAGACCGCTGCGAACTGGTTGCTGGCCAACGGTGCCGTTCGGACGCGCGAGCGGGCCAGTGACGGTGAATGGTCGTTGAAGCTCCCCGGCAAGGAAGCCGGCGCCTCGCAAAACGATATCGCCCGAGGCTTCGGCTGCGTCTGGAACTGCGATCCGCTGCTGCCGCTGGCGGTTCGGCCTGGCTGTGTGGCAGCCTACTCGGTCGATATGGCGGTCACCGACGGCGAGCCGCTGTCCGCCTACTTGCGTTTGTGTCAGAACGCCAATGCCTCCGGCTACCAATTCTGGGGCGGCGTGCCGCTGCCGCGCACGACCAGCGCGACGTTCGTGCGGCGCCAGATCGCCGCCCTCTTTGCGCCCGTTTTCGACTTGGGCGGTCCCGATACGGCCGGCGGGATCGTCTCCCACCAGAACAATGCCGAGGGCGCAGTCTTCTTGGACAACTTCTCCGAAGTGACACTTCTCCGGCCGCTATTGACCGTCAGCGACACCGGGCCCATCACGTTCCTCCCGACGAAGCCGGGGCAGAGTGTCGCCTCGGCGCCGCGCACCGTCACCAACGGACAACGGCGCACTAGCCCACGCCAGCTTGACGAGGCTTCGCCCGAGCCAGTGCCCACGGTGCTGTACGGCTTGGCCGGTTGCCCGCGAACGGAACCGCACCACATGCAGCGGCTGACGGCACCGTGCGACGACGTGGGCGCAGTGATCCTCGGCGAGCAGGCCGAGTTGTTCGAGTTCACCAGCGAACATCGGGGCGCGACGCCGCAGACCCTACGGTTCCTGGGCGCAGACGGCCAGAGCGGCCTGCGCGGCGGCCCGACTCCCGAGTCGGAATCGGTCACGGTTCGGTTTCGCGGCACCGACCGTCCCGGCGCATATCGGGCGACCCTGCGGATCGTGACGCAGGCCATGAGTGCCGGCGTGCTGAGTGCGGGCCAGCCCGGCGAACCGCCCGTTAATCTCCATTACATCGACATCCCACTCAGCGTCTGCGTGAGACCGTAAGCATCGTTCTCGCACGAGAACAGGAGGCCAGAATGGAGACGATGAACAGAGAGGAACGCCGGTACCCATGAAACACACCCCCACCCTTCTCACCGCTCTGCTGTTCGCGCCGCTGGCGGCATTCGCGGAACCCGTCGCATCGCCGGTCAACCTCATCGCGGATCCCGGTTTTGACGAACCGCTCGGCGCCGGCCGCGGTACGTGGGTCGGCACTCAAAACGCTGGGAAGCCTGTCTTCGAGCGAGCCCGGGAGCGGCCTCACTCGGGCCAAATCGCCGCCAAGGTCACCTGCCGGACCGGCGACGTCTACGCGCGGTGGGTCTACCAGGCGCCCAACCTGTTCGCGCGCGTCCAGCGCGGCGACCGGCTGAAGCTGAGCTTCTGGTATCGCGCCAGCGCGACGCTCGGCGATGCCTTGGTGCAGATCAGTCATGATGCGGCTCCCGGCTGGGAGCAGTATCCGCTCAAACGGCTCAGGGCGACTGGAGACGCCTGGGTTCGCTACGAGGCGGTGTTCACCGTGACCGTCGATCCGACCGGCGGCGGCGAGGTCCAGTTGCGCGGCACGACGGACCGGACGGGCGATCAGGTGGCGTATTTCGACGACATTTCGCTGGAAGTCGTCGGGCACGAGGAACCGCGACGGGACGCGGTGGCACTGGGCCGCTCGGGTTCGGGCCTGGCCGGCATCTATTACCCCGAGGGACGCATCGTCTTCGACGACAGGCCCGTCGAGGACTGGGAGTTCATGGCCACGGGCACCGGCGTGACGGGGCTGACCGTCAACTTTCCGGACGAGATGGTCGTGCAGGTCAACCACTCGGCCGCGATCGACGAGGGCGGCAAGCAGCGAGCGCTCGGTCGACTGCACCTGGACCTCGCAGGCGGCCCCTTTGCCAACTCGCAACCGTTCCGCATGGAGCACGACTTGCGCAAGTCGGTGATCTCGGCCCAGGCCACGACCGCTGACGGCCCGGTGTCCGTCGAGATCCGCGCGCATGTCCCCGACGACGTGATCCGCATCGACATTCATGACGGACGGCGGACGCCCGGGGCGATGACGATACGCCTGGAGGAAGACGCGCCTGCCGCGGTGAACCCGGACGAGACCTGCGGCGTGTGCCTCTGGCACGAAAATCCGGCTGACGCCGTGGTCCCCGACAAGCCCGAGAACAGCGGCACCGGCGCGGATGTTCCCGGCGACAACCGAGGCTGGCTGGCAGGGCGGGTTTTCGGCCTGGCCGTCAAGGTCCAGGGCGAGTCCGGCGTGAGCTCGGACCGGACCCTTACGTTCCCGGCACGCGCTCGGCATTCGCTGCATATCGCCG
This sequence comes from uncultured Planctomycetaceae bacterium, assembly GCA_903927685.1. Next base: position 20,884 of record CAIYOB010000612.1, on the reverse strand, counting down.
GGGTCTCCACGCTCGGCGGCAAGGAGCGTTTTGTTCAAGACGCGCGCGAGCGGCAGGACAATGCTTTCCGTGAGGGCGGTGCGTCGTTTGTGCGCACTCACGAAGCGTGGTGGGACGATTTCTGGCAGCGATCGCGGCTGGTCATCCATGATCCCACCGGCCGGATGCTGAAGTATCAAGCGTCCTTTGACCTGTACCGCTACTACCTGGCCTGCTGCGCCGGCGAGCGACGTGAGACGCCGCCGCGATTCCAGATCGACCTGTACCGCTACCATCTGCGGCAGCACGACTGGCTGACGGGGATCATCTGCGCCGTCGAGCAGTACCAGTCGTACTACGGAGCCATGCGCACCGGCGACTGGGGAGCGATCCGGGGGCTGGCCTCGTTCTATGCGCGCAAGCTGCCCTACTACGGCCACTTCGCGCAGCGCGCCTACCGCGTTGGCGGCGCCCGCATCCCGATGTGGCAGGGTGCGGCAGTCCTCGCGCCACCCGCCGGCGCGGGACAGGAGCAACCGCCGGCCGGGATCTGGCAGAAACCTTACAATGGCGAGAACCCCGCCGGCCAAGTCTGGATGCTGTCACTGTTCTGCGATTACGTCTTGATCACGGGCGACCGGGACTTCGCACGCGAGGTCCTTTCACCTCCGGCCGCCGATCTGGTGGAGTTCGTGCGATTGCGATATCCCCAGCGCGACCAGGGACGTATGGTGATCGCCCCGTGCAACGCCGGGGAGACATGGCAGGGTGTGCGCGACCCGTCGGAGATGGTGTGCGCGCTGCGGGATGCCCTGCCGCGGTTGATCACCGTGGGTCTCGCGCAGGGCTGGAAGCAGGAGTTTGTCGCACCGTGGGAGCAACTGCTGGCCAGCCTGCCCGAAGTCCCGCGGGGGAAGTTCCGGTATCAGGGCGCGGAGGCAAAGCCGGAGATCCTGCCCGGCGATCAATTGGTGCCGGCGGCGGACATGAGCGGCTGCGAGGCGTATAAGCTACGGTGGGCCGGCGACAAGATGCACTACCAGTTGAACGCGCAGCAGACGGAACTGTACGCCATCTGGCCCGCGAAGCTGTTCTTGCGCGACAACGCTCAGCGGGCTTGTGCCCTGCGCTCGTACCACGAACGCCTTTGGCAGCACCAACGCGACGGCTGGAATCTGGATGTCGTATTCGCGGCCTGCCTCGGACTGCAGGATGAGGTCGCCCAGTGGCACGATCGGCATTTCGATTGGACCTTCGTTCTGCCCTGCGGACTAGCGCGAGAGACGGCCCCCGAGCACCCGCAGCGCCCAGGGATTCCCGAAAGTCCCAGCCTGCAGGGGATGGGTACCGGCGTGGTCCCCGTGCTCGAGATGCTTCTGCAGGACTACCCCGACGAGTTGATCGTACTGCCCTGCTGGCCGGAGCACGTTCCGGTGGACTTCACACTCTACAGCCCGTATGCTGGCCAAGTCGAAGTGCAGTACCGACCTGCGGAGACTCTACGTGTGGCGACGCAGCGTGAGATCCGCGTGCGAACCGCAGTCGACGGTTCGGCGAGACTTCAAGTCGAAGGCCTGAGCGCTGAAGGAAACTGAACTGCGGACGATCCGAACCACAAGGGCGCCTGCATGAGACTTCCAGGCCTCCTGACTGCCCTGTTGGTCGCGTGTCGAAATCGAATCGCGGCTCGGAGAGGAGTGCCGTTGGCGCAATCCATGGGGAGCGGAATGCCTGCTGACCGAAGTTGGCGGGCACAGCCGCAAGCTCTCCCTCCTCGCCGCCCTGATCTACAAGTACGGGGCGCAAACATCATTGGTCTACGGCCGCTTCTCGTAGTCGCCACGGCTTGAGCGACGGAGAAGGTCTTGGTTGCGAACGGACAAGAACGTGCCGTCGATCGCCAGGACTTGTCGCGGCTCGTCACGCTCGCAATCGACGTAGACCGCGCGGGCGTCTGTGGCAATTCCTTCTCCACACGTCGTGGTCTTGCCGTCGGGGTTGAGGATCGCCAACTCCGAGCCGCGTGCGTTGGCGAAGCTGACCGCCGCCAGCCCCGGCTGGTCCAACAACAGGCGAATCCCGCCCGCCAATTCCGAGGCGTCCTGTAGCGGCGCGTGCGGCAGCAGCACCTGGACGAACTGCAGCCGCTGACCCGGTTCCACGTCGGCTTCCTCTTCGTAGCGGGTCGCGAGCATCGGTGCGCCGGATTGCGGGTTGTCCTCGGCCGGAGCGACTTGAAGCTGCCGGTCGGCGCGGGGAGCGTGCCAGATCAAGAGGTCCCACGGCGGTGTCTGATAGAGCCGCGTCTTCTGGAAATGATGGCCGGAAAACCAGGTGTTCAACCAGTTTCCCCCTCGAGGCTCGCCGACGTTCTGCGTGTTCCAAATCGGCCCGACGCGGGCGCGGAACCGGTCGTCGAACGTCGTCGCGTCGCGGACCAGCACGAACCGGTTCTTGACAAAGAGTATCTCCCGCTCGTGCGTCGCGTTGTAGCCCCTGTAACCGGTCACACGAAGTCGAGCGTGACTGGCCAAGGCGTGATCGGAGAATACAGGCACCTCGCTGTCCATGCCCGCCCAACCCACCGGCAAGGCTTGCGGCCCGCGATGGCCTTTCTTTCCCAGGAAGATCGCCTTGCCGGAGAGGTCCTGGATGTGAACCGCGTTTTCTCGGCTCACGAACTTCTCGGACGTCATTTCCGCGAACGCCGCTGAGTAGCGTTCCAGGCCGACGATCGCCGTCGGGTTGAGCGGATCGTGCCGAGGATAACATTCGACAAGCATGTACAGATCGCCGGGATTCCACCCGCCGCGAAAGACCAGCTTGTGCGGCATCGTCCGCTGCGTCATGAACATGTTGCAATCCACGCCGCCGGCGTCGGGGAACATCTGCTTCGCTTCGGCGTCGCTCAGCCGAATGATCTCTTTGCGGACGAGCAGCTTCGAGGCGGACTCGGGTTCGACGGGCGAGATCGAGTCGTCGCACACAAGGCTGGCGAGTGCAATGTCTTCCAGCGCCACGGCGTTCAGGTGGTGTTGGCCATTCGAAAACCCGCGGGCCTGACCGAAGTTCATCAGCCGCTCCGCGCCCCAACGATAGCGGCCGTCCCGCGTGTATCGGGCCGCCAGTTCCAGCGCGAAGATACGCCGTCCGCCGTGCGAGTTGTATCCGCCGCTTGCCCCGTACGGCACGCTCGCTCCATCCGGCGTCAGCTCGAACAGGATGCGGTCAAATAACTGCCGCGATTGTGGATCGGTGAAGTCTGATGAACCCAATCGGCAAAGTGCCGCAACGTCTTCTTGATCCCTTCGCCGAGCTTTGGGTCGCCTTCCAGGGCAAACACAGCCAGCGCCGGTAGGGCATGTCGCGGCCCGTACTGCCCGCGGTCCGGGCCAGCCTCAAATCCCTGCGCCAGTGGCCTGACCAAGTCCACGTAGTCCTTCCTGGAGACCGGCCTTCGTGGAACCGTCAGGCTCGCCGGGTCGCGAGGTCGATAACGCTCGAGCGCTCCGTCATCCGCCGCCCAACAAGTCGCCGAGACAGCACCGATCACAACCGTCAATGCCAACACGTTCCATTTTCGATTCATAAGGCTTTGCCCGTCCTTTCTGCTTTCTGGCCCGCGGCATGCGTCTGAAGATCCGCTACCACGGATACGCCGGTTCCGTGCCTGCATCCTCGATGGCTCTCGCGACGGCGTCCCGCCAGCTGTAGAGCGCCGCGGGGTCGCGAGTGTACTCGGTCTTGCTCGCCAGCACATTCGCCGGCACTGCCAGCAGACCCTTCGCCCGGGCCAGCCAGCCGTCTCGACCCGCCCGCAGTTCGTCCGCTGCCTCGACCTTTGCAATCGTCGCTTCCAACGTCCGCACGTAGGCGTAGTCCTCCAGGCCGTCGCGGAAGTTCTCGAGCCTGACCGTGGGCAGCGGCGTGCCGTCCGGGCCGGGGCAGATCCACGAGCCATCGCCGTGGTAGGTCGTCCAACTGCGCGGATCGAAGTCGGTGAACGGCCCCGTCGTGATTGGCTTCGAGTTCCAGATACTGATCTGATAGTACAGGTACCCATCGGGGCGGTACTTCGCCGTCATCGCGCCCATCAGCAAACGCCCCTCCATCGCCCCGTACTCGAGGAACGTGTTCAGGTGCGGATGGTGCGGACCGCAGCAGGTGTACCACCAGACCTCCTTGCCCTTCTGCCTCGCGGGAACGACACTCGCCGGATCGAAGGACGGCGTCAGGGGGCAGAAGGCGTCCATGGACTTGATGACCGAGCCCTCACCATACGTGTTGTCGTAGGTGGTGGTCATCACGGTGACGCCTGGGAACTCCTGCTTCAAGATGCGTGCGGCGCGCTCGACCGCCGGGAACAGTTCCTGCGGGTTCTCGTCACATCCGTAGATGTACGCGTGGTCGAGCAGGCCGCGATCCTTGGCCGCCTCATAGCCCAGCCGGATCCGCGGCAGCGTGGAGGCCTTCCAACTTGCGATCTCCTCCTCCTGCTCGCCGCACGCCCCATAGTAGCCCAGATTGAAACGCCCGAGACGGCCTTGCTTGCGGATGCGGTCCAGGACATCCCAGTCAGGCTGCTGGCTGTGGTACAGGCTGTCGTAGCTGAGGTAGTAGTCGGCGAGCATGTCGCCCCACTCGAGCTTGTGCTTCCGCCACTCGGAGAAGCGGTAGCCCCCCTCCTGCCATCGCCCGGCGCCGTTGGGCTCGTAGTACATGGGCTGGAACGTGACGGCGAGGTCCAGCGGCGTACGGGCGGGAACGGAAAAGCCGTAGACGCGGATAGCGAAGTCGAAGGTCAAGGCAGGGCGGCCCTGGACGAGGACCGAGAGCTTGCCGGAGTACTCGCCCGGCGCCTGGTCCTGCGGGCAGCGGACACGGACCCAGAAAGCCTGGGCATCGCCAGCGGCGATGTCGGCCTCGCGCTGGAACTCCAGGATTGGGTCGGGCCACCAGCCGACGTGAGCGCTGCCGTAGGGCGGGATGTTCCTGGTCTGCACGTAGCCCACGACGACGCTGTCCATGCTGCTGGCGGGCAACGTCTTGCCCTCGGCGGAACGGAGGTCGCCGATCTGCACGCTGACCCGCTCTACGCCGGACTCGCAGGGGATGACGATGACCTGGAACGATTCTTTCTCGTAGCGCGCGAGGCTGAGTTCGGCGCGGGAGGCCACGGTGATGTCCGGCATGCCGGCGCGGGGGAGGACCTTCTCCAGCGAGGACGCAAAGCCGACGACCAGGCCCTGGGCGGCGGTCGCGTCGGCCTGGACCTGCGAGCGGACGGTCTCAAACTCGGCGCGGACAGCCACCTCGCGCTGCAGGCACTCGAGTCGAGCGACGAGGGCGGCGCGCTGGTCGCTCGCCGTGAGGACCGCGGGACCGGCCTGGCGGATCAGGGCCTCGTAGGCACCCAGCCGCTCGTTGAGGTCCGCCAGGCGGGCATCCGCCCAGGTGCGGAGTTCGCGGGCGTTTGCCAGGGAAGCGGAGAGCGTCTGCCCGGCATCGGCGAAGGATTTTCGCAGGGCGGCCAGGTCGGCGGCCTGGAGCTTCGCGAAGGCCTGCAGGTACTTGGCGGAGGGCGTCGGGAGGGGCTCTCCGGGTTGGAGCAGCACGAAGTGGTCCACGTGCAAGGCCATCTCGCCGGGCGGGCGCTCGGTGAAGACGTGCATCACGCGGATGGCGGCGGGGTCGAGCCCCTTGCCCTTCAGGTCGGCGATGGGCACGACTTGCTGTACGTGGGCAAAGGGCGCCAGGCGTGTCTCGCACAGCAGCCCGTCGCGGGTGGCGTGCTTGCTGTCGCTGATGAAGATGTACAGGCGCTGGTGGTCCGGCCCGGGATTGGTCACGTCGTAGACCAGGCGGTCGCAGGCAGACCAGTCGGAAATGGGCGGCTGGCACTCGAAGGCGGGCCACTCGGCCAAGCCGGGCTTCCACTGGGGGAAGCGGAAGACCAGAGAGTTTGCGCCGGAGGTGGCGAAGTCGGGAGCGAGGGAAACCTCCCGCGGAGTCGTATCCGGCCTGCCCTCGTAGTGCCAGGCCTTGAGGTCCGCGTCGGTCTCGAACCCAAAAAGGACGGTTGCCGCATGGGCACACCCAGGCGTGCTCCACACGGCGGAAGGGGCGGCACCCAGACACAAACTGCCGGTCAGCAGAACGGAGAGTAGATACCTCATGACGACACGCCTCCTGTTGTACGGGCTGAAGCAATGCGTTGTGACTTGTGGACCAACCAAGTTGCCAATACCGGTGATGTCCGCTTTTGATCTCGGAGGCTCGCGCCGCCGCGAGCAACGCTCACGGAATAACTCCCCCATTTCGGCCCAGTTCGTTTAACGCCGAGCCGGTAGGCGACGGCGGACCAGCGGGATGCGGCCACCCCGGCCATCGCCTGCCGGCTTGGCGTTAAACGAGGACTCTATTTCGCGCCGCCGCTATGGATTTCGATTCAGTTCGTTCCACACCGCGGCAAACCACAGCCGTCCTGCCCGGCGCTGGCCGAGCGGCGAGAAATGCCGCAGGGATTGCACGCCGCCCCGATTCTCGCCTCCGAGGATATCCGTGTCGGGGCCGGGACGGAAGCCGGGTAAGTGCCACAGCCGGTCGATGGCCTCGCGGATGTGTCCTACCTGGAGCGGGTCTCGCTAGACGGTCGGATTCAGCGTCGACTTGGCCGACAGCCACGGCGGCTCGAATCCCCAGCGTTTCGCCGCGGCTTGGCGGATCTCGACGAGGCGTTGAACGTCGGCTGCTGCACGTCCGGCGGGATCCTCGACGCGCGTGAGTTCCTGGTTCCAGCCTGCCGCGTACGACTGGCCGGCGATCAGAAACACCTCGCCCACCCCGCAAGGCTCCATCGCTGCCTCGCCAAGCATGATGGCGGTTACAGGGAAAGTGGCGTAAGCTTCCAGCTTGCGACTATCTTCTCTGGCAAGCTGGAAGCTTACCCCACGACGAAAGCGAGTGTTCCCATGAAGCCCAATTACCTTATCGCGTCGCTCCTTGCCTTGATCGTCTGCACACCGGCGTTCGGAGAGGAGGCGGCCTTCGCCTGGAAGGGCAGCGACCTCGGCGGTGGGCAGCCGACGGGCAGCCACACCTGGGACGGCCGGACGCTGACAGTGACGGGCGCGGGCGTCGGCCTGAACGTAAAGAACGCTGACCAAGTGCACTTTGTGCATGTCGGCCGACCGGCGGGCGACTTTGAGGCTGTCGTCCGACTCGTGGACTTCTCTGGTGAAGAAGAGGGTCGGGCGGGGATCATGGCCCGGGCTGACAAATGTACGCCGGGAGCGAACGCCACGGACGCTGACGATCGCAAGCCGGAAGCGGATGTTACGGCGGCAATGGCAACGGTGTCGTTCCTAGCACAGGACAACGGCCTCGGTTGGATGTCCCGAGTCCCTCGAATCGAGCCGCCGGCGGCCCCACAAATCTTCTCGGGCGGTATCAATCTGGCGAACAAGCCGCCGCTCTGGCTCCGCATGGCGCGTCTGGGCAAGAACTTCGCCGTCTACAAGTCGCGCGATGGCCGTCTTTGGTCAATGATCTCGAACGTCAGCGGCGGCCCGATCGCGATCGACGGGCCGCTGCAACTCGGCGTGTTCGTGTCGAGTGGTACCGAGGACAAGACCGTCACGGCCGCCTTCGATTCGATTGCGATCGGCGCCCCGCAGATGCGGTATCAGACGAGTTGGGTCGGCAATACCTTCGGTTCCCGGGAAGAAGACAAGCACGTGTCGAACACGATCTCGGCCATGTGGGTCGCTCCGGACGGCACCTGCTATACGAGTTCCTATTGGGACGAAGGCGGCCGGCCGGTCACCTCGTACCGCGATGGGCGGGCGGCTCGCGGGCTGCCGATCGGCACGCCGCAAACGGCCGAGGGCGCCATCACCGGAGACGCGACGCGTCTGTTCGTCGCGGCTGTGGACCGGATCATTCAGCTCGATCCCGCGAAACCCGATTTTGCCCCGCAACCGTTATGTCTGTCGAGGAGCTTGCTGGACAAAGGGAAGAATCACTCGGTCGTAAGCGGTTTGGCCTCGGACGGCCGGCGACTGTTCGTCGCGGACTCGCGCGAGAACGTGATCCGCATCGTGGCCGTGGCCCCGGAACTCGCGCCGCAGAAGTACCACGAGGCGCAAGCGGCCAACGACGGTGTCATCTTCGCCCCGCAGACAGTCGTCGTGCCGCAAGGCGACCCGCGTCTCGCTCCGGCCGTCGTCTACCAGACTCAACGCGGCGGTGAAGGAAACCGGTACACGCTCCCCGGCTTCACTCCCGGCCGAGAATACACCGTGCGCGGTCATTTTGTCGAGTACGTCGACCGGCCGGCCAACTGCGACCCACGGAATCGCTTCATCGTGGTCAATGGTGTTGAGGTCCGCGTGGCCGACTTGGCTGGCGGCGTGCTCAAGCCGCTGGTCAAGGACTTTCCCCATGCGAGCGCCGATGCCGGAGGCAACCTGAGCGTGACGCATGGCGCTTATGGAGGGCCGGGCATCTGTGGCTTCGAAGTCCTCGATTCGGACGGCACGCGGCTGTTCGCGATCAACTGTGGTGGCCCGCCGACGGGCGAGTTCCGGGGAGAATGCCCAGAACTCGTGGACCAAGCGTTCCCGTTCGAACGCCCAGGGCCAATGGCCGTGGACAAGCGGGGCGATCTGTGGATCATCCAGTGCGGCAACGATTTTCCGATCGGCGGCCTTCCGGCCGCGAAGTACCAGGCCGCCGTCAGGTGCCACAAGCCTGACGGTACGTTCACCGGCCGCCAGATCACCGACGTGGTCAACCCGCGGGCGCTCGGCTACGACGCGGCGAATGATCGGTTGCTGGTGGGCGAGAATGGCCCTGACTTGAACGTCAGGATCTATGCCCGGCTCGATTCCCAACCCGTCCTCGCAGAGACGTTCGGCGAGCAGGGCGGCATCTATGCGGGCGAGAATCCGGGGCAGGTGCACGCCCCGTCCGCCGGTGGTTCGGCACGTTTCGCGGGCATCTCGGGGGTGGGCGTCGACGATCGAGGCAACCTGTACGTGGGCGGCGGCTTCCAAGGTTCCGACCTGCGGATGTTCACACCCGACGGGAAGCTCGGCTGGATGCTTTACAGCCTGATGTTCTGCAATACCTATGACGTGGATCCCGCCAGTGACGGCACCGAACTCTACGGCACGTACAATCACATCCAACTCGATCTCGGCCAGACCGAACCCGGCCGGGAACAGCGTTACGTCGGCTACAACTGGGATCTCCGCCGTCTTGGCGAACCCGACCGGGCCAGCAACTCGCAGGCGATTGTCCGCCGCTTGGGCTCGGAGAAGCGGCTGACGATGTTCACCAGCGGCCAGGGCAATATCGGCGACATCAAGATCTTCCGGTATGACGGCGAACTGGCAATCCCTGCGGGAGGCACTCGCGAGCATGGCAACGTGCTGTGGATCGATGCCAACGGCAACGGGCGTGACGACCCGGAGGAACTTACCAAGATGGTTTCCCCGATCGGTTGGATCACCGGCTTGTGCGTCGATGCCCGGGGCGACCTGTGGGCCGCCAACGCCACCACGGGCGGCTGCTTCATGCGGCACTTCTTTTTCCAAGGGCTGACCGCCCAGGGCGTACCGAGCTACAGCGGCGTGAAGGACGAGGGTTACAAAGACATTCGCTTCCCCGAGGAAGGCGACACGACCAACGCCTGGGGCATGGCCTGCCGAATGGACTACGACGCCGACCGCGACATCCTCGTGGCCTATTATCCCGCGGTGCCCAGAACGGGCGAAGGCGATACCTCGCCTGCCCAATACTACTTCGGCCGATACGACAACTGGAGCAAGGGCAACCGCACGCCGCATTGGAAGCAGCAAGCGCTGGAGCCGCAGCGGAATCCCGATTTCTTCATGTACGAGAAGAACCTGTTTCCCTATCGCGGTTATATGGGGATGCAGATCGCGGGCGACTACGTCTTCTTCGCTTATCTGTTTGGCGAGGTCCATGTCTTCGACTTGGAAACCGGCCAGCTGGTCGAGATCCTCGCTCACGGGCCGGAAGTCAACGGGCAATCCGCCTGGGAAGATGCCGCCATGGGCCTGCGCGCCTTTCGACGAAAGAACGGCGAGTACCTGATCTTCACCGAGAACAGCGGTTGGGGCGGCAAGAACAACTTCTTCCGCTGGAGGCCCTGATGTTCCGTGGCGTCTGGTACCGCAAGTCGACCAGGTTTTCCGCGGATCAGCTCAAGGGCCGCGTGACGCGGGATCTCGGAAACGTCGTGGCATCCGCCGACGTGGGCGTCAATGGCAAGCCGGCTGGTATGAAGGCCGCGCCGCTGCGGACGCTGGATGTCAAACAACGCGGCCAGGTATCGCCCAGCGGGCGAGAAGTCACCTTGGCGATCGCTGGAAGATGCCGCAGATGGCACGAACACGAGGTGCAGGATGCTGGCCGGAGTGCCCGGTCCCCTCTGGGAGATCGACGGGCTACGGCCGAACCACCGGGTCCGTTGCCACAGTCTCCTCGGGCTTGAGGATCACCGCGGCCAGCGGGGGCAGGGTGAGTCGTAGCGTGAAGGGGCGGCCGTGGGTGCCGGGCCGTTCCGCGACGACGCCCAGGCCGTTGCCCGTATTGCTGCCGTTGTAGTGCTGCGAGTCGCTGTTGAAGACCTCCCGGTACCTGCCGCCCCGGGGTACCCCGACCGCGTAGCCGTGCCGGGCGACGGGAGTAAAGTTGCAGCAGACCACGAGGAAGTCCTGCGGGTTCCGCGCCTTCCGCAGGTAGCACAACAGGCTCTCGGCCGCGTTGTTGCAGTCGATCCACTCGAAGCCCGCCTGGTCAAACTCCAATTCGTGCAGCGCCGGTTCGCGGCGGTACAAACCGTTCAGGTCGGCCAGCGCCCGCTGCAGCCCGGCGTGGTTCGGCCACTCGAGCAATTCCCACTGCAATTGCTGTTCGTGGTTCCATTCCTGCCACTGGGCGATCTCGCCGCCCATGAACAGCAGCTTCTTGCCCGGATGCGTCCACTGGTAGGACAGCAGCAGCCGCAGGTTGGCGAATTTCTGCCACAAGTCGCCGGGCATCTGGCCGATCAGCGAGCCCTTCATGTGCACGACTTCGTCGTGTGAGAAAGGCAAAACGAAGTTCTCCGAGAAGGCGTACAGCAAGCTGAAAGTCAGGTCGTTCTGGTGATGCCGGCGATGAACCGGCTCGCGGCGCATGTACCGCAGCGTGTCGTTCATCCAGCCCATGTTCCACTTCATGCTGAACCCCAGGCCACCGGCGTCCGTGGGCCGCGACACTCCGGCCCAAGCCGTCGATTCCTCGGCGATCGTCACAATACCCGGAAACTGCGCATGCGTCGCGCGGTTGAACTCCTGCAGCAAGCTGATCGCCTGTAGGTTGTGATTGCCGCCGTATTCGTTCGGCACCCACTCGCCCGCCTTGCGGCTGTAGTCCAGGTACAGCATCGAGGCCACTGCGTCCACGCGCAAGCCGTCGATGTGGTACTTGTCCAACCAGAACAGTGCGTTGGCGATCAGGAAGTTTCGCACCTCGTGGCGGCCGTAGTTGAAGACCTTGGTGCCCCAGTCGGGATGTTCGCCCAGCCGCGGATCCTCATGCTCGTACAGCGCCGTGCCGTCGAACCGGGCCAGTCCGTGGGCGTCGCGGGGGAAATGGGCGGGCACCCAGTCGACGATCACGCCGATCCCGTTCTGGTGGCAGTGATCGACCAGATACATCAAATCCTCCGGACTGCCGTAGCGGCCGGTGGCGGCAAAGTAGCTGATCGGCTGGTAGCCCCAACTGCCGTAGAACGGATGCTCGGAGACGGGCAGCAGCTCCAGATGCGTGAAGTTCATCCGGCGGCAGTAGTCGACCAGCCGGTGGGCCAGTTCGCGGTAGTCCAACCACTGGCCCGCGGCCCGCTGCCAGCTGCCCAGGTGCACTTCGTAAATCGAGAACGGTTGATGGAGGAAGCTCGTTTCCCGCCGGCGTTGGAGCCAGGCTTCGTCCTGCCACGCGTAGCGGTCCAAGTCGCGGACGACCGAGGCGGATTGCGGGGGAACTTCGGCTCCGAATGCGTACGGGTCGGCCTTTTCCAACAGCTGCCCGTCACGGGTCTTGATCCGGTACTTGTACAAGTCGCCCGGGCCGACGCCGGGGACGAACAACTCCCAGATGCCGTTGGCCGCGTGGTGCCGCAGGAAGTTCCGGCGGTCGTCCCAGCCGTTGAAGTCGCCGACGACGCTGACACTGACGGCGTTGGGCGCCCAGACCGCAAAGTTGACTCCGGCCACGTCGCCGACCGTGCGGCGATGAGCCCCCAGCCGCTCGTAAGCCCGATAGTGTTTGCCCTCGCCCAGCAGGTACAGATCGTAGTCCGACAACAGGGAGGGAAAGGCATACGGGTCCTCGACGGTCTTCACCGCCCCGTGCTGGTCCGAGACGCGCAACTGGTAGCGCCGCTGCTGGTCGTCGCCCTGCCACGGACAGATGGCTTCGTACAGGCCGGCCGGATGAACGCGGCGCATCGGCAGCGCCGTCTGGTGCGCCGGATGCACGACCCAGACCTGCCGCGACTCGGGCAGGAACACGCGCACCGCCGTGACTTGGCGGCCTTCGTATTCCACATCGTGCGGGCCCAAGACCTCGGCGGGATTGGCGTAGGTCCCACTCACGACCGCTCCGACACTCCTCAACGACAACTGCGTGCGCACCTTCCATGCCTCCCTGCCGATACGGGTTACGGCCGCGATTCCAGCGGTGTCGTCCTTTACGCGGCCTGCAAGCGGGATTCGCCCCGCAACCGAGACCGGCAGCGTTGCCACAGGTCCCGGACGACTTCCCGCCACGATGCTGTCGCGTGCCGGCTGGACTTGGCCGATTGCGGTCGCGACCGCTGCTTGCTGCGGTGCTTGGGCGCTGGCACGCAACGCCGCGGCGCCGGCGCGGGCAGCGGAGCGGCGACGGCTCGGACCGCCGGCGCCGGTTCGGGAGTCGGCTCAGGCGCGTCCGGCATATCGAATCGCCAGACCCGGCATTCGACCTGATGGTATTGCATCGCCTGGTCGATCCTCTGCCACAGGTCGCGGTTCTTGATGGGCGTCATCTCGCCGAACCGCTCCCAGCGCCAGCCGTTCTCCCGCCACTCCTCCAAGCCGAACAGAAAGCCGCGGCTGACGTAGCGACTGGGAGTCACGACCGTGACGCGCGAAGGCTGCTCCAAGGCTTCCAAGCCCCGGACCACTGCCAGCAGAGCCAGGCGGCCCTCTTCGGACTCGAATTCTTCGTCGGACGCTTCCAGTCGAATGTCACCGTCGACGGTTTCCAAAACAAACCGCCAGCGCCCCGGGGTATGGCCATGATGGGCGTAACCCTCCGCCGTCGTCCGGGGCCGGTGCGATTCCGAAAAGAGCAGATAGTGGGGAGTTGATACAGTCATCGATTCAACCCGCTTGTCCAAAACGTAATCACGGATGACGTACCCTCCGGCTGGCGTCCGCTGTGTTTCCATACGATCGGCTTTTTTGTCATTTCGGTTCGGCTCGAAAGAGGAGACTTTCCACGAAACCATTTCACAAACCGGAAAGCACAACCTATATTCCCCAGCCTTCCACCTATACTCTTACCGCTTCTTTCGGAAAAGCAAACGAACCGAGACGGGAAAAGCCTCCCTCCCTGCTTGCGATTACCCGCTTTCATGGGGGGAGTGTCTCGGTCTGTATATTCGATGCGTGCGGCGTTGATGTGACGCCGTTAGGCTCTCTCCAGCCGGGCAGCGCACCATCAATGAGAATTCCGCCTCGTGCTGAGATGGTGGAGAGACGACAAGACGGGTTGGGGTGCCTGGGGGCGAACGCAGCGAGCCCCTCAAGGCCGAGAATCCCGGGGGGCTCGCCACTTGTGCGCTGCCTACCACCTCCGTTCAGTTCGCGCCGATGACTCGAGTCCGTACCCGGCACAAGTACGAATCAGCCGTGATGAACAGCGTCTTGCCGTCCTCGCCAAAGGTGCAGTTCGCCGTCCGCTGTCCGGTGTTCAGGCGGCCCAGCAGCTTGCCCTCCGGCGTCAGGATCAGCACACCGCCTGGTCCCGTGGCCCACAGATGCCCCTGGCGATCGACGGCCATGCCGTCCGGCAGCCCCGGGCGTGAGGGGACCCAGTCGGTGGCGTCGAAGACGATGCGACTCGGCCCCAGCGTCCCGTCCGCGAGCAACGGAAACGCTTTCCAGATCGCGGCCTGGGGATCCGATTGAGCGACGTACAGGGTCTTTTCGTCCGGCGAGAATCCGATCCCGTTGGGACGCGTCAGTTCCTTGGTTAACAGCGTCAACTGGCCATCTTTGGCTAACCGGTACACGCCGCAGAAGTCCAACTCACGCCGCGGATCGTCATAGCCCTGCGGCAAGCCGTAGGGTGGGTCCGTGAAGTACAAGTCGCCATTCGACTTGTAGACCGCGTCGTTGGGACTATTCAGCCGCTTGCCCTGATAGTTGTCGACCAGCGTGCGTTTGCCACCGTCTCGGGTCAGCACCGAAATCCGTCGGTCGCCGTGCTCGCATGATACCAGCTGGCCCTGCGAGTCCAACAACAGTCCGTTGCACCCCGGTTCTTTGCCGTAGAACGTGTTGCCCGTGTAGCCGGACGGGCACAGGAACAACCGCACGCCTTCGCCAGCCTTCCAGCGGAACACGGAGTTTCTCGGGATATCCGAAAACAACAGATACCCACCCTCCGCTTCGGGCACCCAAACCGGGCCTTCGGTCCACGTAAACCCTTTTGCCAAGACATCGATTTTGGCGTCGCTTGGCAACAACGCGTCGAACGCTGCGTCGAGCCGTTCGATTTCCCCCAACGTCCGTTGCGCCTCGGCGACGGATGACGCTACAACGGCAAGGCCCATGCCGGCAAGCGAGGCAAGGACCAGGGCCCAACGACTTCGAGTTCTCATGGGAATTCCTCCAGGTACATGTTCTGGCAATGGAGTCAGCAGGGACGAGAACCCCAAATCTACGAACTGTCGGCCTGGAATGGAAGCAGCGGACAGACCCAGAATCGGTTTGATCTGCATGGAGCCGGCGCTGCACGCCGTACCAGCAAGGTCGCGACCCTCGTTGGAGTTCACGCTTTGGCGTGCGGTTTTCGGCTGGCTCCGCCCGCCCGCCTGCACGCTAAAGCGTGAACTCCAACGGCACACTCGTCCAGGCATCGCCCAGGAAGCCGGCCTTTGCAGGGGGGGCACAAACCGCGTGGCGCAAGCTGACGCCACGACAACCGTGCCTGGAGGTTGGCATGACTGCGAGTTGTTGCCACCATTTGTCGCCAAGACGGCTTCCCAATCGCAAACCATTTCTATAATTTAGACATCTGTTCCTGTTGAAAATTCTGTTACGACGAGGGTTGGAGAGGGCTCATGGCGATTACGGTCACAGAACGTGCGGCGAACGAAGTCAAGCGGGTCAAGGGCGAGCAGAAATTGGACGAGGGGTTGTTCTTGCGGATTGGAGTCGCCGGCGGCGGCTGCAGTGGATTCAACTACACGCTCGGGTTCGATAGCAACTTCGACGCCAAGCTGGATTCCAAGTACACGTTCCACGGCGTGGACGTCGTGGTTGACAAAAAGAGTTCCTTGTACCTGGATGGCACCACGGTCGATTGGTACGAGAGCATCGAGCGGCGCGGCTTCACGTTCGACAATCCGAACGCGGTCAAGACCTGTGGCTGCGGCAGTTCCTTCCAGGCGTGACGTCGCGCAAGCGGCATCCGGATCACTTTGCCCTCCCGATCACGGGAGGGGCGGACGCCGTAGCGGCCGGGGAGGGGGGCTATCCTCCTAGCCCAGCGAGTCGCTCAAAACCGGTTCCGCCGGCTGATCAGGTATTCCAGCAGCGCCTTGTCGAACTGCATGCTGGTGTCCAGTTGGACGTAATCCACGCCGGCCTGAAAGCACTCGCGGCGGTAGGTGTCGCGGAACGCCTGCACTTCTTCCGCGTACTCCGCCCGATAGTTGCTGGCGTCGACTCGCACTCGCTCCTCCGTCTCCGGCTCTTCGAATTCGATCACGCCATCGAACGGGAAATAGACCTCGGCTTCGTCCAGCACGTGAAACAGGATCACGTCGTGCCCGCCGTGCCGCAGCAGCCGCAGGCTCTGAATCACCGGTTCCGTGTCGCAGAGCAAGTCGGAGAAGATCATCACCAGGCTGCGATGCCGCAGCATGGCCGCGATCTGTCGT
The DNA here is from genome assembly GCA_903927685.1 of uncultured Planctomycetaceae bacterium. The sequence goes on along the minus strand of CAIYOB010000612.1, from coordinate 4,677 downwards.
AGGCTGTTGGCGATGTCTGTCAAGCCGGCGGGCTGCAGACGCGCCAGATGCGACAGTACATTTCCCAGGTGCGCGCGTTTGGAGCGAGGCGCCAGACTATCTCGGATCCGCTGGTCGAACGTAATCAGGCCGACCGGATCCTGCTGATGGATCATCAAGTAGCACAGCGAGGCGGCCAGGCAGATGGCGTAATCGAACTTGGTCAACTCCTGGCGGTAGCTGTAGCCCATGGATCGGCTCAAGTCCATCGCCAGATAGCCGGTGATGTTCGTCTCGGCTTCGAACTTCTTGACGTAGTACTTGTCCGTCTTGGCATAGACCAGCCAGTCAATGTCCTTGGGATCGTCGCCGGGCGAATAACGGCGATGCTCGGAGAATTCCACCGAAAAGCCGTGAAACGGACTGGCATGCAAGCCTTGCAGGAAGCCCTTGACGACGAACTGGGCGCGAAGATCCAGTCGCTTGATCTGGTTGATGACTGCCGGTTTGAGGTACTTTTCGACGGACATGTTCCGCCCAATATGAGCCGCCGGCTGGGTTTATGTCAAGCACACAGGCAGTGGGCCTTGACAGCAACGGCAACAGGGGCCATTGTGCTGTTTGCCGCGAGGGTGAATCGCTCATCCCGCCCAGGTCATTACGCCCCGAGGAGTCCCCCATGCCCGCATTCCGCGCGGAAGTTCCCCATGCCTTAGGTCAACCCGAAGCCACCAGCCGCCTCAAGGACTTCGTCGAATCCGTCCAGGATCGCTTTGCCGACCAGATCACCTCGGCGGACGGAGCCTGGAGGGAGAATGTGCTGGATTTCTCGATGTCCACCAACGGAATCACGATCAAGGGGACGCTGACCGTCGAGCACAGCACCGCGCGCGTCGAGGGCCAGCTGCCGCTGTTGGCCACGCCCTTCAAAGGCATCATCGAGCGGTCGATTGCCGGCGAACTGGCCCAAGCCTTAGCCTGACTGTTCGGTCCCAAAGCCGGCGATCGCCGCTACGCCTCCTCGTCGCCCGGGTTCATTCCCAATTGACGCATCTTGCGGTACAGATTCGAGCGGTGCAGCCCCAGACGTTCCGCGGCGGCACTCATGTTGCCGGCCGCGGCGGCGACTTGGCGGGTGATGTACTCGGCCTGAAACCGGCGGGTGGCGGCGTTTAGCGGCTGGTCCAGGGCAAAGACGGCGGTGGAGGCGGGATCGGGCGCAACCACAAACGAGACGTCCTCCGCCTCGACCTTGTCTCCTTGCAGCAGGTACGCCAGACGTTCCATCAGGTTTCGCAACTCGCGGATGTTGCCTGGCCAGGTGTGGCCGACCAGTCGCCGGCCAGCCGCGGCCGTCAGCCTCGGCGGTTTACGGCGAGCCTTGGCGCTGAATTCGTGCAAGAAATGCTCGGCCAGCAGCAATACGTCTTGGCCCCGTTCCCGCAGCGGCGGCAAGTCCAGGGTCACGACGTTCAAGCGGAAGAACAGGTCTTCGCGGAACCGCCGCTCGCGGACCATCCTGGCCAGGTTCTGGTTCGTGGCGGCGATCACCCGGGCATCGGTATGGATGGGCCGCGAGCCGCCGACGCGAACGACGACCTTCTCCTCCAGCACCCGCAGCAGTTTGGCCTGGCCGCTGAGGCTCATGTCGCCGATCTCGTCGAGGAACAGCGTCCCGCCGCTCGCCAGTTCGAATTTGCCGGCCCGGGCTTCATGGGCGTCGGTAAAGGCGCCCCTCTCGTGCCCGAACAGTTCGCTCTCCAGCAGTGTCTCCGTGAGCGCCGCACAGTTGACCGCAACCAGCGGCTGGTCGCGGCGATGGCTCAGGTAGTGGATCAACTGGGCGACGACTTCCTTGCCGGTGCCGTTTTCGCCCAGGATTAACAGGGCCAAGTCCGTATCGGCGATGCGGCTGACCGTCGCCCGCAGCGACTCGATCGCCGGGCATTCGCCGATCATCTGCACCCGCTGGGCCGCCTGGTCGGTCAGTTGCCGCTGGACCCGCAACAGGCTTTCCACATGCTGTGTGTTCTCCAGAGCGCTCGCGGCGTGGATCGCCAGTTCGCTGAGCGCGGTCTGGTCGTCGTCGGTAAAGTCGCCGCCGATCTTGTTCAAGATCTCGAAAGCGCCGCACAACTCGCCGTGTCGCGAACGCATCGGTACGCACAGCAGGTTGCGGGTCTCGAATCCCAGCTTGCGATCCACGCGGCGATCCACTTCGCGCTGGGCCTCGTCCCGATCCACTCGCCGCGGCTCGCCCGTCTGGACCACCTGGCCGACGACGCCCACGTCGTCGGGCAGACGCAGTTCGCCGTCCTTGACGCCCAACGCCGGGCGGCCGACGACCGTTCGATTGGCCTTGTCCCACAAGAAGATGCTGGCGCGCTCGGCGGCCAGCAACTGGGTCGCCGCTTCGGCGATCTGCTGTAGCAACTGGTCCGTTCGCTGCGTCTGGTTCCAGCCGCGACTGATCTCGAGGATCTTCTCCAGCCGTTCAATGCGTTGGCGTCCGCGATCCCGCTGCCGCACGGCCGCCCAGCCGGCGTGCAACAGGGCGGCCAGTTGCGGGAGCGTGGCCAAGCGATCCGGCACGCCCGCGCCGGCGCTGTGCAGCGCCAGCACCTCGCCCGCCTCGGCGCGCGGCGCCAGCGGCACGGCCGACCAGTTGCCGCTGGCCTGCGGCTCCCCGCGATCCAACGCTTCGGTCAGCAGGCCCAGCGGCGGCTCCTGCCTGAGGCCCGTCGCGGCCACAGATCGCCACTTGCCCCGCTCGCCGCGGCGGACGCTCACGTAATCGGCCCCCGTGGCTGCCAGCAGCAACGGCAGGGCCTGGGCCAGAAACGCCTGCGCCTGCTCCTGCTCGGCCGCCAACACCAGAAGTTGCTCTGCCAAACGACCGATCGACTCCGAGCCCGTGCCTTTTGCTGCCACGTCGGCGCTCCCAGCGTGTATTCAGTTTGATCCCTTCCGGCAATCAATAAGATAACGCATCGACTCAACTTTGCGCAACCGGAATAGTCCCCACGGCGTTTTGCCGCTATGTTATTAGCCAGATTGAATGAAGCCGCTTCGGCGGTCGGCCGAACTCGGGGGCGGCGAATTCGCATCCGGACGCTGAACCAGATCGGCAATAAGCATCGCAACACAAAGTCTTGACTGTACTTACGGAGATTTGTTGATGGGCCTATTCGAGGGCAAAAAGGGACTGATCATCGGCGTGGCGAACGACCGATCGATCGCTTGGGCGATCGCCCAGACGATTATGGAGCAGGGGGGCGAGTGCGGTTTCACGCATTTGCCGGACTCGCCTTACGAGGAAAAGAAGAAGAATCAGCGCCGCGTCGCCCAGTGCATGCACAAGTATCCGCAGGCCAAATTCCTGCTCCCGATGGACGCCCAGGACGACCGGCAGATCGCCGAAGTGATGCGGGCGACGCACAAAGAGTTCAACAAGATCGACTTTCTGCTGCATTCGATCGCCTTTGCGGATCGGCGGGACCTCGGGCGGGACACTGTGCGAACCAGCCGCGAAGGCTTCAAATTGGCCATGGATGTCAGCTGCTACAGTCTGATCGCAGTCACCCACGCGGCCATGCCGTACCTCAGTCCGCGTTCCGCCGTGCTGACGATGTCGTATTTTGGCGGCGAGAAATGCGTGCCCGGGTACAACGTGATGGGGATCTGCAAGGCGGCACTCGAGGCCACCGTCCGTTACCTGGCGTATGACCTCGGTCCGCGCGGCGGCCGGGTGAATGCGCTCAGCGCCGGCCCCTTGAAAACCCTGGCCGGCTCGGCCGCCGGAGCCAGCGACATGCTGTCGCTGTACGAGCACATGTCGATGCTGGCCCGCAACATCACGCACGAAGAAGTCGGCCGGACGGGCGCGTTCCTGCTGTCCGACATGTCCGACGGGATCACCGGCGAGGTGCTGCACATTGACGGTGGCTACAACGCGATGGGCTCGCCCGGCCGCCTCCTGGACTTGGTCAAGACGGCGCAACAACAAGCATGAGCGACATCGACTGCCAACATATCCGCAACTTCTGCATCATCGCCCACATCGACCACGGCAAGAGCACGCTGGCGGACCGGTTGCTGGAATACACGGGCACGGTCAGCGAGCGGGAGATGCGCGACCAGCTGCTGGACGATATGGAGCTGGAGCGGTCCCGGGGGATCACGATCAAGGCCAGCGCGGTGCGTCTGCGCTACGACTGGCACGGCGAGACGTACGAACTGAACTTGATCGACACGCCGGGGCACGTGGATTTCTCGTACGAGGTGTCGCGGTCGCTGGTCTGCTGTGAAGGCGCCCTGTTGCTGGTCGACGCGTTTCAAGGCGTCGAGGCCCAGACGGTCGCCAACGCCCACTCGGCCCTGGAGCAAGATCTGGTCATCGTCGCGGCCCTGAACAAGATCGACTTGAAACATGCCCGGCCGGACGAGGTGATTGAGGAGATCGAGCACACCTTGGGGATCCACGGCGAGGAAGTGCTGCGGGTCAGCGGCAAGGCGGGGCTGGGGATCGCTGAACTGCTCGAAGCGCTCATCACGCGAGTGCCGCCGCCGCAGGGCGATCCGGACTCGCCGCTGCAGGCGATGGTGTTCGACTCGCACTACGACGAGTTTCGCGGCGCGATCACCTATGTGCGGGTGATGAACGGGCGGATCCGCAAGGGGCAGAAGATCAAGTTCCTG
>CAIYOB010000611.1 GCA_903927685.1 uncultured Planctomycetaceae bacterium | reverse complement strand
CGGCAAGACGGGGCAGCGAGAAAAGTGCGGCTGCTCGTTGCACGGAGAGTTGGGAAGACGGACAATCAAAGTCTCTGTATTGCGAATGGTACGAGGTTAAGAGAAGAAGCCAAGGAAGGGTGGCCGGGGTCGAGCGCAGCGAGCCCCAGGAATCCCCGCGGACTGTGGGCTCGCTGCACTGGACCACAGGCACCCAGGCGACCATCCGTCCTAAACCTCGTGCCATTCCCCTGTACTCCGCTGGCGGTCGGCGGAGACCAGGAAGACGATTTGCCGCAGGAGGAAACGCCCGTGCGCTGGACCTTTGCCGATCCTGACTGTCCCGAGGAAATGGCTTACCGCGAACGGACCTTGGCGGCCATCGATCGCTGGTGGCGATCGTTCCAGGCAAAGACGTCCGATCTGGACGCCCTGTTCCATCGCCGCTCGGAATGGGACCTCGTGGCTTGGATGCACGACACGCTGGGGGCGGTCCATCCGCAATTGATGTGGGAATACGGGAGTGCGGTGCGGCAGCCGGGACACCGGTTGGTGGTGACGCCCGAAGGCGCCCATTGGCTGCGGCCGGTCGTGCACACGTTGCTGCAACGTGCGCCGCATATCCCCGGCTGGGAATTCTACGCCCATCGCTTGCCGGAAGACGTCCCGATGACGATCCAGACGGTCGAGGCCCGAGTGGGCGTGAACATCACGGGGGCGATGGTCGCGGCCAGCGTTGCGCCCGGCCGCAAAGTCGACCTTTGGTTTCAGTTTCCCCTGCAGCCGCACCTGGACGAACCGACGGCGGACAACGCAGCCTTTGTGGCGACCGAGACGCTGTTGGGCGAGCAGGTCCTGGACACGTGGATCGGCGGGATCAGCTTGCTCGACCAGGGCCCGAAGCATCTCCGCCCGCTGCCGCTGGACCGGGCCCAAGCAACCGTCGGGGCCGTGATCCGCAGCATCGGCGAGCAGTTGCCGGAGGGCCGCTCGCAGGACGTCCACGATGCGGCGGACAACTGGTCTTCGTTCCAGTTCAATCCGGACGGGCAGGCGGACGACTTCGCCGGCCGCGACGACTTGCTGTTTGCCACCACCGCCGACGTCGAGCGGTTTCGCGCGGCGCATGGCGGCCGGCTGTTCGCCTCGTCCTGCCACACCCGCTGTGGCGAGCTGTTCTGCTATCTGAAGCTGGACGGCCGGGAGATCCCGCGCCGGCAATTTGTCGAATTCCGCAGCCGGTTCGAAGAGGCCCTGAACCCGGCCCTGATTCAAGCCGGCGTCGGCAGCTGCGTCGGGGGCGGCAGCGGGCTGCGGTACGCCTATCTCGATCTGGCCCTGACCGACGTCCGGCAGGCACTCCCGCTGATTCGCCAAGTGCTGGACGACGGCCGGGCGCCGCTGCGGACCTGGCTCCTGTTCCTGGACAGCGAACTGGCCCACGAGTGGGTCGGGGCCTATCCTCAAACCCCGCCGCCGCCGCTGTCCGCGGACGAATAGGCGCACGACGGGTGTCGTCCGCGGCGCCGGGCCGAGCGAGCTGCGGTGTCGCGTTGGCGTCTGCGTAGCGAATGCCGCAGCCGGTTCCAGGTCAAACGCATCGATCGCTGGAAAGGCCATGTCTCGCCGCGCAGGTTGTCCGATTTCGGGAATCCGATAGGCGACAGACACCTCGACAAAAAGACACAGCCGCTGGGCTCATGTGTTCTGGCCCCTTCGAGGCAAGAGATCCACAAAAACCCACCGTCTCCAGCGGAAGATCTTCGCAAACAAGACCTACCCCACTGCTTGCACACGCCAAGCCCGACTTTGCCTCACCCCAGGTAGGGACTAGCGTGCGTTTCGCGTCGCCAGTTGCTGGGGCTGGCGATACTCCTGAAAGCTCACGGCCTCGAAATCGGCCATCTGGCTGCCGGCGGCATCGATGCGTTTGCGGTCGGTGTTGGAGAGCCGCCAGTTGACGATGTGGCGGCTGTGGATCACGACTTTCCGCCCGGCCCAACGATTCTTCGGCTCGACGGTCAATTCGACTTCTTCCGGAATCTCCTGCCGTTCGCCCAGCACGCGGTTCAGTTCCAGTCGGGCAAAAGGCGGCAGGTTGCCCGGCCGTGTGGCGTTCAGCCGCGCGTACCAATCGGCAAAGTCGCGGTAGGTCGCCGCCGCCGCTGGCACCTGAGCCTTGACGCCTTTGGCCCGGTAGGACAGGAAGCTGCCGGACAACGTCAGCCAACCCTCCTGAGTATCGGACTCGGACTTGAATTGCGGGTTGGCGGCAAAGGCAAACACGCCGTCCAGTTCCTGGGCCTGGACCTTGATCGCAGCGGTGATCTCGAGCAACTCTTGCGTCAGCAGCGTGGTCTTCGTTTTGCGGGGCACGTCCAGGAGAATGAAACGGCCCCGCGAGCTGTCAAACACGGTCACTTCTTGCGGGCCGATCAAGGGAAAATCATAGACCAAGCCGCCGCTGAACAGCGTCACGCTCTGGGCGACCGGCTCCTTATCCGTTCCCAAAAAGACATCTGTCTCGATGCGAAAATCCTCCCCGCTCGCCGGCAGCGCAGGGATTTGGGTGGCAAGCAACGAAAGGGCGGGAATCCAAAACGCTTTGACCATGCCGCTGCATCCTTGCATTGGTGGACCGGGGACGTGTCGCCGCCGAAGACGAGTTCCGGCAGAGGGTAGCGGAAAAGGCCCGCGGATGTCCATTCCAATTTCCGACTTGTCCGCCTAAGATTACCAAGGAATGAGAAAGTCCCTCGTCCGCGACAAGGTTGTTTCATGAAGCGGCGTCCCTGGTTCATCGCGATTCT
>CAIYOB010000610.1 GCA_903927685.1 uncultured Planctomycetaceae bacterium | reverse complement strand
CGGCGAGCAGGCTCCCAAGATCTTCGCCATCCGCCGAGCCGAAGCGATGCTGCTGCGTTGCGCCGTGCCGTTGCAGTGGTTCTGCCTGCTGACCTACCCGCTGATGGCCACCTTGAACGCCGCCACCTCGCTGGTGCTGCGACTGCTCGGCCTGCGGACCGGCGCGGATCTGGAGGCGCCGCACAGCGAGCAGGAGATCCGGGCCCTTCTGCACGACGCCCACACCCGTGGCAGCCTAACGCCCTCGGAGCATCGGCTGCTGAACGCTGTCTTCGAGTTCGACGACATGATCTGCCGGCGCATCATGCTGCCGCGGAGCGACGTCGAGTTCTTTGACATCAACCAGTCGGTGGCCGAGTGCATCGCCCTGGCGCGGCGCACCAAACACACCCGCTATCCGGTCTGCGACGGCTCGCTGGACGACGTCTTGGGAGTGGTCCATGTCAAGGACTTGGTGGGCGTGAAAGTGACCGAGTCATTCAGTCTGAAATCCATCATGCGTCCGCCCCGCAAGGTGCCGGAGAACCTGCCGATCAGCAAGCTGCTGCGGCATTTCCAAGCCAGCCACCAGCTGCTCGCGTTGGTGATCGACGAGTACGGCATCGTGATTGGCGTCGTCACCTTGGAGAACGTCCTCGAGCAGATCATCGGCGATGTCGAGGACGAGTTCGACACGGAACAGACCGACATCGTTCCGGACGGGCCCGACGAGTGGATCGTCCTGGGCAGCACCCCTGTGGACGAAGTGGAACGGCGGCTCGGCATTCCCTCCGGCGCAGCCGATGTGGACACGTTTTCCGGCCTGTTGACGCTGCACGCCGAACACATCCTGGCGCCCGGAGACCGGGTCGAACTGGATGGTTTCGAGGCCGAGGTCCTGGAGGTCCGCGACGACCGCGCCTATCGCGTCCGCGTCAGCCGTCTGGGGTCGGCGATGCGAACGGAAGCCACCACAGACAACGAGTGAGGCGAGCCATGCCGGCTGCAGGGTTGTTTCACGATTTGACCGACGTGTACGAATCGCTGGTCAACTGGCCTCAGCGTCTGGCCCGCGAGGAGCCCTTCTATCGCCGCTTGTTTGCCGAGCATCGCGTCCGCCGCGTGCTGGACACGGCCTGTGGGACCGGGCATCACGCGGCCATGTTCCATCGCTGGGGACTGGCCGTCGAAGGCGCCGACGTCAGCCCGGCCATGATCGAACGGGCCCAGCGCCAGCACGGCGCGCTGTCCGGTCTCCGCTGGGTTGTGCGCAGCTTTGACCAGCCGAGCGGCGCGGACGGCGCCTTCGACGCGGCGATCTGCGCCGGCAACTCGCTGGCCCTGGCCGCCGAGCGACCGCAGGTCCAGCGGGCGCTCGAACAGATGTTCGCCGCCGTGCGGCCCGGTGGCGTCGTCGTCGTGCAGCTCTTGAATCTGTGGCGTCTGCCCGACGGCCCCTGCGTGTGGCAGAAATGCCAGCGCGGCCGCTGGGCCGAGGACGAGGTGCTGGTCGTCAAGGGCGTTCACCGCAGCGGCGAGCGGGGATTCGTCGATCTGCTCGTGGCCGGGCTGACGTCCGGCGGGCTTCTGCACAGCGAGTCCGTGCCGCTGCTGGGGCTGGAAGCCGGGGAATTGGAGTCACTGGTCCGCGCTGCCGGAGCCGCACGCTGGGAATTCTACGGCGGCTATCAAGGCGAGGTCTACGAGCGCGACACGAGCGTGGATCTGATCCTCGTCGCCGTGGCCTAGGAGCCATTCCTTCTCGGTCGAGCAACCGCCGGCGTCGGCGAGTCACGCCATCCGCGGCCGGTCCTGGGCCGCCAGTTCGCGGTGCAGGATATTCAGCAGCGTCTGCAGGAACACGACGATCATCGGGCCGACCAGGATGCCGATCGGGCCCAGCGTCTGGACGCCGCCCAGGACGCTCAGCAGGGCCAGCAGCGGATG
>CAIYOB010000609.1 GCA_903927685.1 uncultured Planctomycetaceae bacterium | reverse complement strand
TCAACGAGGACACAGCCACCCAGGCAATCATCCATCCTTAACCTCGTGCCATTCGCGTCTGTCCCAGACGCGATGCCGCTCGCGGAGCGAGCGGGCTACGGTGGACTTGACATCGAACCGATCGATCCGTGGTCGGGCGGCTATGCGTGGACGGCGGTGGATGGCAGCGTGGCGATCGAGGGCGTGTTGACCCAGCTCGCCGGCGATGTCGCTTGGGCCCGGCGCTAGCGTTTCAAGCGTCCCCGCCCGACAAGCCCAGATCCGCAGCGTACCCGTACTTGTGGATGTACCCTGCCCAGCGGGTCCGAAGCGCCGTGCGAATCTCAGGCTCCAGTTCCTCGTGCCGGTTGGGCTTATAGTCCTTGCGTTCCCCGATGAATGCTTCCAACCGCGGGCGTACCGTCTCCAGGCCCTCGATCTCCAACTCGCGGTAGATCCGCTCGACTTGGCCGATCGGGTCCTGCACCAGATCCTCGTAGCGCACGTCGATGATCCGGTGCGGAGCCAGACTCCCGCGCTGCGCCTCAAAACCGCGATACATTCGCTCGAAGGCCTCGAAGATGTACTCGTCCAGGTGCTCGTTCTTGGGAACCTGCAGCCCCTGGGCCAAGTCGAGCGTCGGCCACAGCCGCCGCGTCGAAGCGAATAAGGTCTCGGGATTCCGCGTGATATGGATGAAGCGGGCGTTCGGAAAAAGTTCGGCCAGAATTCCGACGCGTCCGGTGTGCGGCGGCGACTTGAGGATCAGCGGTTTTCGCTTGTAATACGTCAAGGCCCGCACGAACCAGACCATGTCCCGCTTCCAGCGGGCCAGCAGCGCCGGCGCCACGCCCTGCATGTCCAGCAATTCCATGTAACACGGAGGCTCGTTCGGAAAGACCATCCGCCAGTACGGCGTCGGACAGCCCAAATTGCCCAACGCGAACTCGTCCTCCTGCGGGTAGTACGCGCCCGCCAGCATGTTGTCCATGGGCCGCTGCTTGGGCAGCAACGCGTGAATCAGCCGCGGCAGGGTGCGGCGGCTGACCAAGAAGTGATTCGGGGCAAAGCACTCGAACGTGGTCGGGTAGGCGTAGCGGTCGTCCTGGACCAGCAACTCGTGCAGATAGGTCGTGCCGCTCCGCCAGTGCCCGACAATGAAGATCGGCGGCTGGTCGATCGCGGTCTCAGCGACCTTCTTGCTGTACAGGATCTGCTGGACCACGCGCAGCACCGAGTTCACGACCCCGGCAAACGAGACGGTCGCGACCAAGCCCCAGCGCAGCGGATGAACGCGAAAGTGGTTCCGGGCCAGCAGGCGCAGCCAGTCGCTCAGCAACATCCCATGCCAGAAACGGGGTGACCAGGCCGGATAGCTGTTCGTCTTCGCCTTGGGTTTCTGCGGCGGTGGAGGAGCGGCGTTTTCAGACATGTCTTCATCCGTGATCAGGGGAAAGCGGCCGGAGGCGTCTCGACACGCTCGAGTGAACCGTCTTCGACATTCCGGCTGCCGGCATGCTGCAGACGAAAGTCAAACGGCCTGCCGAAGGCAGCATTTTAACGCCCGAGAGGAGTCTTGCCGAGAGCAGGTGAGGCGGTTTGTTCCGCCGACGACCCTGCCGACGACCGTGCCGACGACCCGATTGACAGAGCCCGGGTACGCTACGACACTAGCGTCGTGCGCTTGTCGCTGGCATCGTTCACGAAACAGTGTCCTCGTTGAACGCCCAGCCGGCAGGCGACGGCTTGGGTCGCCGCATCCCGCTGATCCGCCCGTCGCCTGCCGGCTCGGCGTTCAACGAACTGAGCCGAAATGGGGAAGTTATTTCGTGAGCGTTGCTGTGGGGTCCCGGAGGCCCCGAAGGAAACACGATCCCGTGAACTGCCACGTCTTGTGAATCGAACCTATGACACACGCTTGTGCTTCTCGGCTGTTGCTGACTGCCTTTGCGGCAGGCTCCTTGTTCCTTTCCGCCCAGGCCGAGGACTGGCCCGGCTGGCGCGGTCCGCGCGGCGACGGAGTCAGTCTGGAGCGCAACGTTCCGACCGTGTGGGACGTGGCCGCGGCCACCTGGAAGACGCCCGTGCCGGGGAGCGGACACGCCTCGGCCATTGTCTGGGGCGACCGCATCGTTACGGTCACGGCCGTGCCGGAGGAACTCGCCCGCGTCCTCGTGTGCTTTGATCGCGGTACCGGAAGACTCCTTTGGCAGCAGACCGTCGTGCAGGGCCCCCTGGAGAAGCTCAATCGCGAGAACAGCTATGCGTCCGGCACACCGGTGACCGACGGTCAATGCGTCTTCGTCAACTTCCGCGT
>CAIYOB010000608.1 GCA_903927685.1 uncultured Planctomycetaceae bacterium | reverse complement strand
TGGGAGTGCAAGCACCATCCGTGCTCAACGGCGTGCCGCAGAAACCCGTGGAAGGCGTCAGCATGGTCTATACCTTCGATAGTCCGAAGGCGCCGTCGCAGCATCGGACCCAGTATTTTGAAATGGCCGCCAATCGTGCGATTTATGACGACGGTTGGGTGGCTTGCACAACGCCGCCGGTTGCGCCCTGGGTGAGCGTGTGGAAAGCGATCGACATCGATGAGTATCAGTGGGAACTTTACCACGTGGCGGAGGATTTCAGCCAAGCGGCGAATCTTGCCGACAAGGAGCCCGCCAAGTTGCGCGAATTACAGGACCTGTTTTGGATCGAGGCCGCCAAGCACAATGTGCTGCCGATTGACAACAGTCGCGTGGAACGACTGGACGTGAGTCTTCGCCCCAGTCCGACGCGCGGACGTTCGGTCTTTACGTACTATGACGGCCAGACGCGCATCCCCGAAGGCTCGGCGCCCGATGTGAAGAACAAGTCCTTTAAGATTGCCGCAGACATCGAAGTGCCCGCAGGCGGGGCAGAGGGCTTGGTCATCACGCAGGGAGGCCGGTTCGGCGGATGGGCCCTTTGTTTCCTCGGCGGCAAGCCCGTTTTCCAGTACAACGCCGCGGGTGTTTTCCAGTATTCCGTCGCTGCCAAGGACAGGCTGGGCCCTGGCCGACATGCCCTGCAGGTGTCGTTCGACTACGATGGGGGCGGCATCGGCAAGGGCGGGAAGGTGACGATGACCGTGGGTGATAAGACCATCGCCGAAGGACGCCTAGAACGGACCATTCCGTTTCGTGTGTCACTCGACGAAACGCTCGACATCGGCGAAGACACCGGCACACCCGTCAGTACGGACTACACGGTCCCATTCCATTTCACGGGCAACCTGAATCGGGTCCTCGTGCGACTGGGCGAATCCAAGCTTACGGCCGAGGACGAGGAACAGATCCGCCGTGCGAAAGCGGCGATCGGAATCTCGCAATGACGCCCGGGCGGAACCGAGGAACCGAGTGGGCCGGATTGGCAATCCGGCCTGCTTCTTAGAACCCGCCCCAAGCCTGTTGGCCTGAATGTTCCGGGGAGATGACAGGTTCAATATGGATGATTCCACGAAACTCCCGCAGGATCGACTTTGGCAACCGACAACGGCCAAATGGCTGGCTGCGGTGTTCGGGGCATGTCTGGCTTACGCCATCCTGCGCTATCATATCGCAAGCGGGGTGTCGTGGAGTCATTTCCCGTTGTTCATTATGAACAAGGCGGTCTCCTTGGCCGCCACGGTGCTGGTTGCCTGCTCGTACCTGATCGGCCGAGTGGTGCGCTGGTATGACGACGACCCCAGAACGAAGCTCGTCGTCATCAAGTTCTGCGGATTGGTCGGTTTTTCGTTGGCTGCGGTGCATGCCGTCGCTTCGGTTTGCGTTCTTACGCCAGCGTACTTCGCCAAGTATTTCACGCAGGACGGCCGCCTCAATCTGGAGGGCGAATTGGGGATGATCGTCGGGATCGTCGCCCTCTGGGCACTCAGCTTGCCGGCGATTACAACGCTTCCTATGATGCCGAAGGCCCTCGGGGGGCTACGATGGAAGCGGAGTCAGCGGATGGGGTACGCGTGCCTGAGTCTGGTGGTCGTCCACGTGGTGGTGTTGGGGCTGCGAGGATGGCTGTCCCCGCAGACGTGGCCCTGGCTGCTGCCGCCGATCAGCTTGGTCGCCGCGGTCGCGGCGGCCGTTCCGCTCTTTGTCCGTCGTGCCCGAGAGAAATCTCGACGCAACGTGGCCAGGTCTTCGGAGTAGGGGCCGCCGCGTCGACGCAGGACCGGGCGAATAGCCGTGCGTTGCGATTTTTGAAGTCTCGCATTTTTGGGGAGGGAACGGTAGGGAACTCGATGTTTCTGCCCCGAAGGGGCCGAGACAAATCAGCCCAGGTCACCGCCCTGGGGCGGCGAACGCGCCAAGGCCCTTGCCCTGAAAGGGCACAACAAGTTCCCCGCCGTCGGGTAATGTGCCGCCCTTTCAGGGCTTGGGCGGTGTTTTCCACATCCAACCCAGGGCGTTGCCCTGGGCTGGTGTGTGGCTGCCCCGTTGGGGCGAAGAAGATGCGCAACTCCAAAACTTGCGTTTTGGGTTGCTGTCGGTGACGATTGCGATTTGGAGCAGTCTCTCTTCGTTAGTCGCTCGCGGCCATATTTGCGCGGAATGAGTATTTCTACTCATGGATCGGCGATGCTGCCGGACCCTATACTGTGGGACGTTTCGAGAGGGGCTTGCTCCGGCCCATGCCACGATGCGCTCCCATCTACGCCATGTTCTCAGGTGCTGAAGGAGGATCCACATGCGATATCTCGCAGGATTGGTTGTCTTTGCCGTTGTCGGCGGCTTTCATGGGGCTTTGGCTCAAGACACTCCGCCGCCTCCAACCAAGGACTGGAAGTCCATCCGTTATTCACCTTACCCTGGCCAGGACTTTCCGAACCAGGTTTTTTATGGTGATACGCACTTGCATACCAGTTACTCGACGGATGCGGGCATGGTCGGTTGCACGCTCGGCCCGGAGGACGCGTATCAATTCGCGCTGGGAGCGACCGTGAGGTCCAGCACCGGCGTTGCGGCTCGATTGAGCCGGCCGCTCGATTTCCTGGTGATTTCCGATCACGCCGAGAACCTCGGACTCGCCCCGGCGATCGCCTTCTCGGACCCGGAATTGCTGAAAAACCCGTGGGGCAGAATGATCCACGACCTGGCGCGCTCAGGGCTGGACGGGTCCCGAGAGGCGTTTGACAAGTGGATTTACCAAATGACCATTCGCCGCGAAGACCCTTTGAAGGAAGTTGTCGGGCTGCAGAGAACCTACTGGCACAAACTCGTCGAGGCCGCGGACAAGTACAACCAGTCTGGCCGATTCACGGCGTTCATCGGATTCGAATGGACGTCGGGGCCTAACGGGAACAATTTGCACCGCAATGTGGTGTTTCGCGACGGGGGCGACAAGGCCAAGCAGATCATTCCGATTTCGCAATACGAGAGCTTCGATCCGGAGGTTTTGTGGCAGTGGATGGCGGACTATGAACAGAAGACCGGTGGCCGCTTGCTGGCCATTCCGCACAACGGAAACCTCTCGAACGGGCTGATGTTTGACGTCGAGACGTTTACGGGCGGGCCCATCACCAAGGAATATGCCCAGCGGCGGATGAAGTGGGAGCCGGTTTACGAGATTACCCAGATGAAGGGGACGGGTGAGAGTCACCCGCGACTGTCGCCGGACGACGAGTTCGCCGATTTCGAGTTGTGGGATAAGGGCAGTTTCGGTCCGCAGCCGAAGACGGCGGAGATGCTCCCGCGGGAATACGCTCGGGAAGCATTCAAACGAGGCCTGGCTTTTGAGGAGGCCCTTGGTGCGAATCCCTTCAAATTCGGCGTGATTGGCTCGACGGATGCGCACACCGGTTTGGCGTCGACGGAAGAAAGCAACTATTTCGGCAAGGTGACGCCGCTGGAGCCGAGCGCGGATCCGATTCGGTTTGACGAGACGATCATCGGCCGCGCCGCGCCGGCGGGGAACCAGATCCTGGCCGCCGAGGTTTCCTCGGGCGCTCTGGCGGCGGTGTGGGCGCGCGAGAACACTCGCGAGGCGATTTGGGATGCCTTGGCCCGCAAAGAGGTGTTCGCCACCACCGGAACCCGCTTGCGGGTGCGGGTCTTCGGGGGATTTGACTTCCAAGCGGACGACCTGGTCCGCAGCGATTTTCCCGCGTACGGCTATCAAAAAGGCGTGCCTATGGGTGGCGACCTCCGCGCGGCTCCGACCGGCAAGTCACCGGCGTTCCTGGTCCGAGCGATCCGCGACCCGGATGGGGCGAATCTCGATCGCGTCCAAGTCATCAAGGGCTGGCTCGATGCCCAAGGGCAGACCCACGAGCGGATTTGGGATGTGGCCGTATCCGGCAAACGCCAGATCGGCGAGAATGGCCGCTGTGCGACGGCGGTAGGAAACACCGTGAATGTCGCGGAAGCCACGTACACCAACGCCATTGGGGCTCCGGCCTTGGAAGCCTATTGGCAAGATCCCGGCTTCGATCCGACCCAGCGAGCGCTGTACTATGTGCGTGTGATCGAGATTCCGACACCCCGGTGGACGACTTACGACGCGAAGATTTTCGGCGTCACGCCGCCTGAGGACGTGCCGTCGAGTATCCAGGAGCGAGCCTTCACAAGTCCTATCTGGTATACCCCAGGAGCTTAGTACCCATGCAACGATCTCTTCTTCCGTCCGCCGTCGTTTTGCTTGCGGTGGCGCTGCCCGCCGTGGGGCAGATCACACCGTCCAAGGAGTCGCTTTCGGGACTGTACCCGGGCAAGGCGTATTCGCCGTACGCCCAGCGGAGCTTCCCCGAGAGGCCCTTGTGGGGCGACACCCATCTGCACACGGCGATGTCCGTCGACGCCGGGCTGTTCGGGTGCCGACTGGGACTCGAGGAAGCCTATCGCTTTGCCCGCGGCGAAGAAGTGGTCTCCTCGACGGGCCAGCCCGTCAAGCTGGCCCGTCCGCTCGACTGGTTGGTCATCGCCGACCACTCGGACGCCATGGGGTTCATTCAGGACCTGGCGATCGGTGCCCCGGAAATCCTGGCATTCGAGGAAGGGAAACGCTGGTCCCAGGGGCTGCAAGCCGGCGGGGAGGCGTCGGTCGCGGCCGCGCTGGACTTGATCACCACGTTCTCCCAAGGCAAGGTTCCGAAGGAACTCCTGATTCAGTATTCGCCCGGGGCGAAAAAGTACTCGTCGACGTGGGAGAAGGTGGTGAAAGCGGCGGAAGACTACAACGATCCCGGCCGCTTCGCGACGCTGATCGGCTTCGAGTGGACGTCGTTGGTCAACGGCAACAACCTGCACCGCAACGTGGTCTTTCGTGACGGCGCTGGCAAGGCAGGGCAAGTCGTCCCCTTCACGACCCAGGCCCCGATCGGCAGTACGGATCCGCTGGACCTATACCGCTGGCTGGAGAATTACGAAGCCAAGACCGGCGGCACCGCGTTGGCGCTGGCCCACAACGGCAATCTCTCCAACGGACTGATGTTCCCGGTCGACGCCCAGTACACGGGTCGCAAGCTCGACGCAGCCTACGTCCAATCGCGGGCTCGCTGGGAGCCGATCTACGAGGTGACACAGATGAAGGGCGACGGCGAGGCGCATCCGTTTCTGTCGCCGGACGACGAGTTCGCCGACTACGAGACGTGGGATGCCGGCAACCTGGATCTGAGCGCGGCGAAGACGCCCGATATGCTCGCCCGCGAGTACGCTCGCGAGGCATTGAAGAACGGCCTGCTGTTGGAATCGCGGCTCGGCACCAACCCCTACAAGTTCGGCATGGTCGGCTCGACCGACAGCCACACGGGGCTGTCCACGGCCGAGGAGGACAACTTCTTCGGCAAGCACCCCGGCGGCGAGCCGTCGCCCGGGCGTGTCGAGCACCCCTTCACGAAGACCCAGTTCGGCAGCTTCGAGGGCTGGCAGACGGCCGCCTCGGGCATGGCCGCGGTGTGGGCGACCGAGAACACGCGCGAGGCGATCTTCGACGCCATGCAGCGACGCGAGGTGTACGCCACGACGGGACCGCGCATCTCGGTGCGCTTCTTTGGCGGCTGGGATTTGACGGGCGACGACTTGAACAGCCGCCAGCCGGCTTTCCGAGGCTATGAGAAAGGCGTGCCGATGGGTGCCGATCTTCCGCCGCGGCGAGCCAGCGGTACGCCAAAATTCATGGTGTACGCGCTGCGCGATTCGATCGGGGCGAATCTCGATCGCATCCAGATCGTCAAGGGCTGGCTCGATCGGGACGGGAAAACCCACGAGCGCGTCTACGATGTGGCCTGGTCGGGCGATCGGAAGCCTGGGGCGGACGGCAAGCTTCCGCCGGTCGGCAATACGGTCGATGTGAAGAACGCCACGTGGACGAATACCATCGGTGCGTCCGAGCTGGGCACGGTGTGGACCGATCCCGATTTCGATGCCAACGAACACGCGTTCTACTATGCCCGCGTGATCGAGATCCCGACACCGCGTTGGGTTGTCTACGATGCCTTCCGCTTCGGCATCGAACTGCCCGCGGACGCGAAGCTGATCGGTCAGGAACGTGCCTATACGTCGCCGATCTGGTACACGCCGTGACGAGGCCCCTGAGTTGCACGCGGATGTGGGACGGATTGGCAATCCGTCCTACATTACGCGTGGGACGGATTGCCAATCCGTCCTAC
>CAIYOB010000607.1 GCA_903927685.1 uncultured Planctomycetaceae bacterium | reverse complement strand
CGGTTCTGGCTGGATCTGGGCAGCCAGGCACGGCTGGTGATCGACGGGGCCACGGGCGGCAGCTATCGCCTGAGTTTCGCGGGGGCCACGACGGCGCCGATCGCCTTTGATGCGGATGCGACGGCGATTCAAGCGGCGCTGCTTCAACTGAATCAGTTCGCTCCCGGGGAATTGGAGGTTGCGGTTGCGGACGATGGGGGCAACCCCAGGCCGCTCATCGGCCTCTTGTCGGGGCGAAGCGTGCAGGGGTTCAGTCTGGATGCTTCCGGGCTGGTCGGCGCGACCACCGCTAGTTTGCAGAAGGCTCCGGCCAGGGTCCAGGTCGTGTTCAATGCAAACCCACTCGGCCCGGAGCCCGGCATCCGCGTAAACGTCGAATCCGCTGCGACGGCGGCTGCCATCGCGCAACAGATCCGGGACGCCGTTTCCGGATACCAAGGCGCCGCCTGGGCCCTGGATACCCTGCAGGTCTCTGCCCGGCAGAACCAGTTGACGTTCACGACCACCCGCGCCGCTGGCGAGGGCGGCGTGGCCGTGGAACTGTCTGACGACAATACCGGCTTGGGCTTCTTTCAACAGGCCAGCGATCAGTACTTTCTGCGACTGTCCGGCGGCCCGGCGCGTTACACGATCGTGCCGCACATCGGCCAGCAATCGCCGTCGGCCAACTTGGTCCGCTCCAGCGCTTATGCCATCAACGATTTGGTGACCTTCCAGCCCGAGCGGCAGCAGATCAACCCGACCGGTGCAAACGCCACGGCGTGGTTCTCCTTCCGGCTGGACGAAACCGGCAGCAAGGGCAGCGGCATCGGCATCCGCACGCTGGCGTCGCTCGACCTCGCGGACCAGACACCGGACCTGAATAACATCCTCGAACTGCGTCTGGTCGACGCCGCGGGCACGGTCTTGCGGACGCAATCCATGCTGGTCGACACGTTGCCCGATGACGCCGACGCCGACGAGCGGCCGGAAACGGTCAGCAGCGGGATCGCCGTGCTGGATTTCGAAGGTCTGCCTGGCGGCCAGTACTACCTTCAGGTCGCGGCGGCCACGCAGACCTATCGCAGCACCAGCGGCCAAGGCCAGGATTTCCTGCTGGCCGGAGTCTCGAACTTCGAGGTTTTCTCCACGTCCTCGCAGCGTGTGGAGTTGCGGCCTGACTACGACGCGGGCCGGAATCACCTGATCGATCTCGGCATCGCCCGGCAGTACGAGCGGCGGGACGTCATCCTCGGCGGCACCGGCAACGATCGCTTGGCCGGCGGCTCCGGCGAGGATTGGGTCTTCGGCGGCGCGGGCAATGACGTGCTGGTCGGCGGCACGGATCGGCAGGCGGAGGACTTGCTGTTTGGCGGCGACGGGGACGATACATTCCAGGTCATCACCGACTGGCTGCCCGTCAATCCCGCGACCCGGCGTCCCGGCGATCCGGCCACGGCGGACCTGTTCGTGGGCGGCGCGGGTGACGACCGCGTCCTGTACGTTGGAGGCAGCGTGGATAACGAGGGCGATCCGATTCGCGACTATGTCGCCATCGGCTACGACCGCTTCCTGCACCGGCACCGTGTCACGACGCTGGCCTGGGACAAGCTGTCCAACACGTTCGTCCAGAACCCGTATGATGCGGACGAGTATGCCCAGCAGTTCGCGTTCTTCAAGGCCAAGGACGTCGAACGTACGCAGATCGACCTGGGCGATGGGGCGGACACCTTCCACGGCGATCCCGGCTTGATCCTGGCGGGTCAGTCCTGGGGCATCTATCGCGGCGATATCCAGGCACGAGCGACCGCGTATGCCTCGATCGAGGTCAACGGCGGGCCGGGGAACGATTGGCTGTACGGCGGCGCGAACGACGATCTGCTCCGCGGCGGAATCGGCCGCGACGTGATCTTTGGCAGCGAGGGGGACGACATCCTGCTGGGCCAGGACGGCGACGACATCCTGGCCGGCAACTGGCAGCTGAACGGCACCACACGAGACTCGGGCGATCCGGCCAATGCGTTCGCCGACTACTCGGCTCCCGGAACTCCCGACGATCCGAACGCCGTACCCGCGACCAGCCTGCAGGCTTCGTCCATCTTCGTTCCTGAGCTGGCCTATCCGCTGGCCGCGGCGCGGCCGCAAGAGACGGGCATCGCGTTCGGCCTGGTCAATTCGCCTTTGGTTGACAACACCGATACGGCGCCCTCCGCGACCCAGACGCTGGTTCCTTTCCAGGTCTCGCCGCCGGAAAGCTGGACCGAACGGACTGCGGGATTCGCTTTGACCAATCAAGGCGTTGCGCTGACCGGGACATCGTTGACAGCGTCCTACGGCGGAGTGGTCACCGATGCGGTCCCGGTTGCCAACTGGAACTTCGAGGGCTTGTCCAACGGCCGCTACGCGGTTTTTGCCACTTGGCCGGCCGGCGTGGCGGCAGCCACGAACGCCGGCTTCTGGATTTCGACCGACCGGTTCCAGAACGAGCCCAACGGCGTGCGGGCGGCGGCGGTCAGCCAGGCGGCGGCCCCCAGCGACCGATACTGGGGCGGCACCTACTGGCAGCAACTGCGGGCGGAGGCCGCAACGCCGACGGCGCCGCTGCTGGTCGACGTCACGGGCGGCGTACTGCGCGTGTTCCTGACTGCGGCCGGGGCCAACGGCTCCGTCGTGGCGGATGCGGTGCGCATCGAGCCCGTCACCGAGGACGCCTTCGCGTGGGACGGGGCCACGGCGAACGCGCCCCTGGCGAGATTCGTCGGCGGCGGGGATATGAACGCCGACGGCAAATCCGATTTCGTCTTTGCGGACAACACGAATGCGTACGTGTTCTTCGGGCCGGTCGATCCCCGCAGCCAGTTCCGCGTGGACACGGCGGATCTAAACGGCGACCTGATCAAGGATCTGCGTCTGCGGGGCGCCGATTGGACTTACGATGCCACGTTCGACAGTTCCAGCGACCTCGCCGCCAGCAAGGATTACTATCGCATTCGCGGACGGGCCGACGTGGTCGTTCAAGTCGGCTCGGGTCCGCTAACCATCGGGAATTTCAACGGCGACGCGGCCGGTGCTGACGACCTTGCCGTGCTCTCGGGCAGCAATAGCCTCAAGGTATTTTACGGCGGTGCCAACTTGCAGCGCGAAGTCTCTGCGGCCAGCAAGACCGTTGCGTTGGCGACCGTCTCATCGCCCCAGATCGCTGCGGCGAACTGGAACAACGACGGCAAACAGGATTTGGTCTTGTTCGCAGGCAGCGGGTCGAGTTCCGACACGGATTCCGGGAACCTCGGTTACGTCTACAGCGGCGCTGGTTTGACAGCCGCCACCCCCACGGCAACCGTCCTCACGACTTTGACGGCGGATACGACCAGTCGGGCGTCGCGGCTGACGGCGCTGGGATTGAACGCCACGCACACCGTCGCCAGCTCGGCTGCTCGGCAGTTTTCCGTCCAGGTCGTCGGGGACGTGGATGCGCGGGCGGGTGACGACCTGCTGATTGTCGATCGCAGCTTCTTGCCCCTGCAGGCCACCGTTCCGGCCAATTCCCTGCCCAACGTCGGACGCGCGTACCTGCTGGCCGGGGACAAGACAAGCAGCCTGGGGATCGCCAGCCGCTTTGTCTGGGAGGACTACGGCTTGGCGTATCCCCATGCCGTCGGCGACGTCAACCAGGACGGTTTTGTCGACTTGGCGCTCAGCACCTACGGGGCGAAAAAGGCGGCGTTGGCCAACCGGGCGACAGACGTGGGCCTGTACCTCCTGAGCGGCTCGAGCAGCTACGGCTCGGCGCTGACGTTTCCCAAGCTGATGACCGGGGTTCCCGGTTCCACACTCGTGACCAACGGCGCCAGTTCGCTGCCGACGCTCAATGCGCGGCTGGCGGAAATCCGGGTCGATTCGTCCAGCACGGACTGGACGATGAGCCGGCTGTACGTGGCCAGCGGCGACTTTGACGGCGATGGCCGCATCGATCTCGCCATCGGGCAGCCCTCGACTCACCTGGCTCCGGTGGGGGCGACAATTTACGGGACTCCGGACGCAACGCGGCAGCGGGACAACCGTGGCGTGGTCAGCGTTTTCTATGCGGCCGGCGACGTGAGCCTGCGGGAAGCGATCGCGGGGCGGTTGGCGGTCCCGTCGACGGCGGACTCGAACGCCTTGGTGCGGTACCTTGCCGATGCCGACGCGGTTGTCAGCGGCGAGCAGAGCGGAGACGGTTTTGGCATCCTGCCGTCCACGCCGCTGGTGGACATCGACGGGGATCGCCTGGCCGATCTGTTGGTTGCCGCAGCCAACGTGAGCACGACGGTGGGGCTGCAAGCGGGGTTCGACGCCAACGCGGGGCGAATTTATACCTTGTACGGGTCGCCACGGACGGCTCCGATCCCCGTCTCCGGCGGCCAGTGGTTGACCAATCGCGATATTCCGGAAAGCGGCCTGTACCTGGTCGAACAGGCCGATGGCACCGCGTTCCGGCACATGGACCAGTTGTCGGTCACCGACACGGAACGCTGGTACCGATTCTCGACGCTGGGCGATGGCCAGATCGGCGACGTGCTGAAAGTTCGCAGCCGGATCGATTCAGCCGGAGTCGAGGTGGAGACGACCAGTCGCCCGGCCGCTCCCCAGACGTACAGTTCGGCGGCTCAGGATCGGGTACGGACCGCCCTGTTCGGCTCGGCACAACCGCAGATCCGCACCCAATTCGGCACGCTCGCCCAGGGTCTGGTCGACTACGGGCCCGTGACGGCCACGACGTTGCAGGCGGGTGGCAGCGACGACCGATTGGCCATCATTGACGCCGATCTGTCGGCCTTCATGGCGTATACGGACGACGTCCAGGGCATCGCGTCGGCCACTCTCTCGCTGGCGGGCATCAGCAGCGCCGCTGCCGCGACCCCGTGGCTCGTTCAGATTCGGGCGATGGCGGTCGACGGCGACCAACTGGCCGTGGGCGCCACGGACGGAGTCAATCCGGGTAAAGTGTACCTGTTCCAGCGGAATGCTGCCGACGGCGGTTCGCCGGAAGCGGCGACCTGGTCGCTGCAGGCGGTGCTGAGCGCTCCGGCCACGATCAACGGTTTGCCCTCAAACATCGATTCGTCGTTCCACTTCGGCAGATCCATCGCCCTGCAAGGCGACCGGCTGGCGGTCGGCGGTGTCCTGGCCAATAGCAACGATCACGCGGTGCTGACCTTCGTTCGTGCGGGCGACGAATGGGCGCCGAGTCAAGTGCTGTACCGTTCGGTGCTCGGCGGAACTAGCGGCAAGACGAACGAGTTCGGTGCCAGCCTGGCGATCGACGGAGACGTGCTGGCGATCGGTGCGCCGCGCGAGCTGAGCTTCGGGCAAGAGCGTGGTGCCGTGCATCTGTACACGCTGACGGGCGGTCAGTGGGCATTCGCTTCGTATGTCTCGTCGAACGCCTTGCCGCAGGCCGAACATTTCGGGACTTCGGTGGCGTTGGCGGGAGACACGCTGTGGGCCGGTGCCCCCGACCGCGACATCGACCTGGGCGGCGGGGACGTCCGCACGGACGCCGGCGCCGTGTATCGGTTCACGCGACCCGCCGGCGGCGCGTTTGCCTTCAGTTCCGCCGTGCTCCATCCGAACTCGACGGCGTCCAGCCGGTTCGGAGCGGCGGTCTCGCTGTCGGACAGCCAAGTCCTGGTGGCTGCGCCGGGCCAGAGCGGGGGCGCCGTGCTGGTCCTGAACACAACGACCGGCGCCGTCGAGCAGACGCTGTCGGCACCGTCGGCCGGCGGCCAGTTCGGCGCCGCGCTGGCCCTGGACGGCGACCTGCTGTCGATCGGCAATCCGCTGGCGGATGGGCCGGGCCAGGCCGACCGAGGCGAAGCCGTGCTCTATCGCAGCACCGGCGGCTTGTGGGTTCCCGTGGAAACGCGAGCCGGCACCGTGGCCAACGGCAAGCTGGGAACGCAGATCGCGATTTCGGGCGGTCAGTGGCTCATCGCCGAATCGCTCGGCAGCCCGGGCAGCCGCCTACAAGTCCGCTCGATCGGCGCGACGCAGACGAATCCCGTCCAAGCCCTGCGCGATCGAGCGTATCACCTGACCGTCGAGATCCTGGACGGCGAGGCCGATCTGGCGGTCACCG
>CAIYOB010000606.1 GCA_903927685.1 uncultured Planctomycetaceae bacterium | reverse complement strand
AGGTGCGTCCCAACGCGCCGCGGGACCAGCTTTACCACCTGGCTGACGATCCGCATCAGCAGCGCAACGTGGTCCGCGAACAGCCGGAGGTGGCGGCACAGATGCGCGCCCAACTCGACGCGCTGCGGGCCGAAGCTCCCGCCCGCGCGGGACAGGCGAAGGGCAAAGCGAAAGGAAAGGCAATCGCGAAATGAAATCCGTTCTCACCCTGTTCACCATCCTGATCCTTGCCCCGCCGGCGGGGTTCACTGCGGAAACACCGCTGGGCGACGCGGCGGCCGTTTGGCATTTCGGCGAGGCGGCGGATGCCCAGCAACGCCACCCGCTGATCGTCCGCGGCGCGGTGCAACTCGGCGTGGCGCTGGCGAGGGACGAGCGCGCGGCGTCGCTGGCGCGCGGGGGCGATGGCACGGTGGCCCAGTTCGACGGCGGCCATCTGGAGGTCGGCGGGCCGGCATTTGATCCTCCGGGCGCGGTGTTCACACTGCTGTTGCGCGTTCGCGATCCGCAAGGCCAGTGGAACGCGCCGTTGTTCGGCAGTTACGGCGGGGATGGCGCGGCGAGCCTCTACTTGCGCGGGGTCGACGGCACGACGCTGCCCCGAACCGACCGAAACTTCGGCGGCGGCCAGATGTCCACGCCGGCAGGATGGATGTTCGGCTGGCCGGAAGGACCTCGGGCCAGCGGCGGTTCGCGCGGCGTGATCGAGTTTCTGTGGGGCGCCAAGGGGCTGAAGCTGACTCCGGCACGCGTGAACATGCTGCCCAAAAATTTTCCCGCGGCCGAAATCCCGCCGCTGACCAGCGACGCCGGCAACGCCGTGCTGCGCGTCATGTTCCCGATGGAACCCACCGGCCCGAGCGTCTGGCATGATGTGGTGGTGCGGGGCACCGGTCCGAAGCTGGAGCTTTGGCTCGATGGCGTGCTGCTGGATGAAGAGTTCCCCGTCGGCACCACGCGCCCGGCCACGGCGCCGCGGTTCTTCGGTGCGGCCCAACTGGCCGATGGCAGTTTGCAGGCCGGCTTCCGCGGGCTGATGGATCATGCGGCGCTGTGGCAGCGGGCATTGAGCGAGGCCGAGATCGTCGCGCTGAGCGGCGGCGCGGATTGGACGCGGCAGCGTGAACTCGCCATCCTCGGTGCGCCCCCGGAGCAGATGCAGTACTACCGCCCCCGCGGACACAACTCGAAGGCGGGTGACTGCTTCCCGCTGTTTCACGACGGCACCTACCACCTGTTTTATCTGATCTTGCGGCGGAACATGCACAGCAAGTGGGACGGCGGCCACGGTGGGCTGGAGATCTTCCACGCTTCGACGCGCGACTTGGTTCAATGGAAGCAGCATCCCGTGGCCGTGCCGATCAGCGAGCAGTGGGAAGCGTGGAACGGCACCGGCAACACCGTCTTTCACGCCGGCAAGTTCTGGATGTTCTACCCGACGCCTGACTACGACGGCCAGCGGGGCGGCATTCAACTGGCGACCAGCGACGACGGCGAACATTTCACGAAGCATCCGCGGCATCCCTATCTCCTCGGCGGCGATTGCGAAGTGTTTGCCGATCCGGATCCGCAGCAGAAAACGGTCCATCTGCTGAAGGCCGGCAAGACCACCGGCAGCGGGTTGCCGGAGTTGAGCGACAAGACGCTGGTCGCCTGGGTGTCGCCTGCCGATCTCGATCAACAAGGGGCAGGCGTGCTGACCGTGGAAGGCGCGGGCAGTCAGGCCGGCCAATTTGATTCGCTGGTGCTGGGCGAAGCCGCGCCCCGCCGTTGGATGGCCGGCAGCGACAATTTCCGGCGCACGCAGCGGGACCAACGGCACAACGCGGAGGAGACGGCCAAGCCCGGCGAGTGGGTGCAACTGGCGTCCGTCTATGCCGGGAACACGGTCACGCTTTACCGGAACGGCTCCCCTTACGCCCGCTACGAAGTCGAGAGTCCGCTCCATTTCGCAGCGGGCGGTCGGGTGCTGGTTGGTCTGCGGCACCTGGACCGGCGAGACGACCCGCAGGCCCACTTCCGCGGCTCGATTGCCGACGTGCGGGTTTACAACACGGCGTTGACGGACGCGCAAATCGCCGAACTGCGTGCCCACGAATCCGCGGGGCCGAAGCCGCTGGTGTGGTTCGATTTCAGGTCTGGCGGCACCGCGGATCGCGCCGGCACGCTGCCCCCCGGCGAGTTGGAAGGAAACGCCGCCGTGCGCGACGGCACGCTGACGTTGGATGGCGAACGCAGTTGTCTCGTGGCCGGCGGACGCAAAGTTGCACTCGCCCACTGGGTTTCGGAAGACTGCGAGACGTGGCGGGAACTGCCGGAGCCGTTTCTCGTGACGGACGAAGCCGTCGTTCCCCAGATGTGCCCGCACTTCTTCCGGTGGAACGGCTGGTATTACTTCATCGGCGGCGTGGACGGCATCTTCCGGTCGCGCGAGCCGTATGGTCCCTGGACGCGCCAGTGGCCGGGCCGGCTGGACAATCTCTCCGTTCCCAAAACCGGCGAGTTCACCGGCAATCGCCGCATCTTTGCGGGCTTCCTGAACGACGACGGCTGGGGCGGCAACCTCGTGATGCGGGACCTCGTCCAGCACGACGATGGCACGCTCAGCACCCGTTTCGTGCCGGAGATGATTCCCGCTTGCGGCGAACCCATCGCGCTGAAGAACGACGCAACGCCGGTTCGGCTCGAACCCCAACAGGGCCGGCGGCAACTGCTATTCGACGCCATTCCCAACGACGTTCGCATCACGTTGACGCTCGTGCCGCAAGGGGCCAAGACCTACGGCGTCCGCCTGCGCACCACCGACGGCGAGCGCGACGGCACGGAGTTCTGCCTCACCCCCCGGGGCGGACGCGCCCACTTCAACGTCTCGACCCACAGCGGCAGCGCCGGGCAAACGCCCGGCGGGCCGGCCATCGCCGGCCTGCGCGGCCTCGACCAACCCGTGCGACTCGACATCATCTGTCGCCACGACCTCGTGGACGTGGAAGTGGACGGACGCTATACGCTCATCAACCGCTTCTGGAACCCCCAAGGGAACCGCGTCGGCGTGTGGGCCGAAGACGGCCCGCTGACCGTGCGCGACCTCGTGATCCGACCGCTGGGACCAATGCAGGCGGCGGAAACCGGTTCAGCAGAGGGAAAATGAACAAGGAACAACCATGAAACCCACGTTCGCCCTATTCACTACCCTGCTGCTCATCGTGTTCGGCGCCCAGGCGGCCGAATCCGGGCCCAAGCCGGCAACGCCGCGATCCTCGAAGGTGACGGTCGGACCCCGGGAAGTGATCCGCGGCCGGGAGGACATGCCATTCGTCATGGACTCGACGCTGGCCACACTCCGCCGGGATCAGGACTCGTGGTTCTTCTACCACACGGTGGATTGGGGGAAACGCATCGAGAAATGGCACGGGACGCCGAGCAATCCGTTTGAAGCCAAGGTGTGGCAGAAGAGCCGCGACGAGGTGTTTGACCTCCGCGGCCAATACACCACGGTCCATCACGCAGGCCTCTGGCTCCTTAACATCCATCGCATGCCCGACGGGAACCTGATGGGAGTCGTACACGTTGAGCTGCATCCCGGAGAACCGGCCGTCAACCACGGCGAGAAGTACGCGCTGGGGCTGGTGTTTTCCAAAGATGGCGGCGAACGCTGGGGCTATTGCGGTGAGATCGTTCGTCCTCAAGATCCGCACGGCAACGTGGGAGGTGCACCCCTACTGATCGTGGGAGACTACTTCCACGTCTACTTCAATGATCAAGGCCCCTCCGGGCGGAGGGCGGCGGTTGCCCGTGCGCCGGTGGCCGACGTGTTGCAGGCAGCTCGCCGCGGCTCGGTGACCCCGTGGCGGAAGTTCAGCGATGGCGTTTGGGACCAGGACGGCTTGACCGGGTATGGGGCGGCCGTACTCCTGCAACCGGATTTAGGCGCGGGACATCCGCTCGATCTGCACGCCGATGCGGCCTGGAACCGCGCCCTGGGCAAGTACATGATGACCAGTTGGTGCGCTGGTGGCGGCGTGGGGCGGCTGTATCTGCACCTGTCGGACGACGCGATCCACTTCGCGCCGCCCATCCTGGTCGACGAGGAACCCGGACAGTGGATGCCCTATTCCACGTTCCTGACAGACGAGCGGGACCGCCAAACCGACGACATGAACGCGGTGGGACCCGAGTTTTTCCTCCTGATCAATCACAAGAGCGCGACGAATTACGGCATCGATTCGCTCTGGCGACGAAAGATCACCGTCAGCCCGCTGCCGTCGTCCCCTGGCGGGGGTCCAAGAGAATGAAATCCACTCTCACACTCCTCACCGCCCTGCTGCTGGCGCCGCTGGCAGCGCTGCAGGCCGCCGGTGGGCCGAACCTGCAACTTCCGCCGGCCGTTCCCGCCACGCAGTACATCCTGTTCAACCGCGCCCCTGGCCAGGGTATGTACCAGGCCATACCGGAAAGTCTGGGCCGAAAGCAATTCGACGAAGTGCTGGCGAACTTCCCCAACCGGGCGGGCGCGCGGTTGCAGACTGGCTTGAGTTACGTGTTTTCGCCCTTCCGCACGACGCCGGAGACGACGGCGAGGGCGTTGCGGACATTTCTCGATGCGGCGGAACGAACGAGCACGCCCATCGTCGTGCAGATCGACACGGAGCACTGGTGGGAGGCGCGGCCCGACCTGTGGAACTGGTGGGACGCGACCAAGCCCGGGTACGATCCTGCGAATCGCGAAAACGTGGAGTGGACCGGCTGGTCGCCCGAACAAGCGATCAAGATTGCCTGGCGGGACTGGGGAAAGCAGTTGCGTGTGCTGCCGCAGCCGAATCTGGCGAGTCCGCGGTACGTCGAGGCCTGTAAAGCAGAGTTGCGCCGGCTGGTGCCGATCGTACTGGACTGGCATGGCAAGTTGCCGGCAGAGAAGAAGCAACTGCTCATCGGCATCAAGCTCGGCCACGAGACGTCCATCGGCGCCAGTGCGTATCATTATGAAGGCGGGAATGAATTGCTCGCCAGGCCTGCCGTGGATGATCCGGTCCGGCCCTTCGATGCGGAGCAGGTGCTCTCGCGTGGCCGGGCGCAGCTCGGCTATGCGGCGGTGAAGACCTCCGGCATCCGCACCAGCGGCAGCCTCGTCGAGAGCGACCTGCGCGATGTCTGCCAGCGTTATCTCGCCACGCTCTGCCGCGAAGCCGCGCAACTCGGCGTGCCGCGTGAGCAGCTCTTCGCCCACGGTGTCGGCTGGAAGGATGGCGAGCTGCTCTACGATGTGCCGGTGAATCCCGACGCCTGCCCTGCCTGGAGCTTCTACAAACATGCCGTCGATCCGCGACTCGACACCGGCGTGCAGCGCAACCTCGCCCGCTCCGACGCCCCGCACTGGGCCGCCTGCGAGTATTGGCTGGCCTCCGGCGATGCCACGGCCTGGCGCGATGCCTTGACGAAGACGCTCTCCGATCCGCGCTGTCGCTTTGTGTGCGTATTCAACTGGGAAAGCATGGCCGCATTTCCGGGCATCGCGAAAGGCATTCATGAAGTCGTCGATCCCAAGCCATAGCCACCATCCGAACGATCTTCCGTCAGCCCGAGCGCCACGACACCAGGGTCGCTGAGGTATGCGTGATCGGCGGCACCGAAGATTCCCAGTACGATGTCTTCCAAGGCTTGGACCTGACGACGGGATGAAAACCACTGGACCGAAACCGATGAAACTGACATTCGCACTCCTCGCCACCCTGCTGCTGGCGCCGCTGGCCGCGTTGCACGCTGCCGAAATCCACATCGAGGATTTCGGGGCGGCCGGCAATGGCACGGCGGACGATACGGCGGCGCTGGAGCGGGCCGTCGCGGCGCTGGCGGCCGTGTCGAAGCCGGCGGTGTTGCGATTCGAAGCAGGACGCACTTACCGGATTGCCAGCGGCGCCGGATACGCCATTCGAATCCAGAATCAGGAATGCCTCCGCATCGAGGGTGCGGGGGCCACGCTGTTGCTGGGCGCTGACCGGCGCGGCGTGGCGCTGCACGGTTGCCGGGACGTGGCGGTGCGCGGGTTGCGTTTGGATTACGATCCGCTGCCCTTTGCCGAGGCGTTGGTGACCGGCGTGGACCGGACCTCTCGCGCCGTTGTGGCGCGCATTGGCGAAGGTTTTGCTCTGCCGCCAGCGGGCGGGCCGACCAAAGCCGGAGGTGAACAGGCCTATTTCGCCATGCTCTGGAATCCCGGCCCGCATGCGTTGCGAAGCACCCACTACTGGGTCGCCGATGTGCAGCCCGT
Organism: uncultured Planctomycetaceae bacterium; assembly: GCA_903927685.1. Next base: position 14,771 of record CAIYOB010000606.1, on the reverse strand, counting down.
GCCGAACGAACCGCACTCCGTAAGCGTCGTCGCCGACAAGGACTTTCAGGACTGGAACGTCATTCAACCCGGCACGACGCGCATGACGGTGCCGGTGCGCGGCATTGCGCATCGCCATGGAGCCGGCGCGGTCATTGAGCTGGCTGGCAACCGCGACGTGACGCTCGAAGACGTGGAGGTCTGGTCGGCTCCCTGGTTTGCCACGGTCGTACAGCGCAACGAGGGCACCGTGACGCTGCGCCGCGTCCACATCCGACCGCGGCCGGGCACAGCTCGCATCACGTCGTCGTGGCGCGACGGCCTGCACGTCAAGGGCAACCGCGCCTGCCTGCTGTTCGAGGATTGCGTGCTCGACGGCATGAACGATGACGCCTTCAATATTGCCACGTTTCTCTCGCGCGTGGTCGGCGTGGAAGGACCTCGGGTTCGGGTGCGCCAGAACTTCCCTCTCGGCTACGTTCCCTGGCGGGTGGGCGACACCCTGGCCGGCTACGCCACGAGCACCGGCACGCTGTTGGAGCGTGGCCGGGTCCTGGCGGTCGAGGAAGAGCCTGGTCCAAACCCCGACCATGCACCGGATGTCAGGCTCACGCTGGACCGCGCCGTGCCGCAACTGGCCGAGGGCGACCAGGTCTGGGCCGTCGAAGCCGCGAATCCAGACACTGTGCTGCGACGCTGCACCATCCGCATGTCCTGCCGGTTTCAATCCCCCGTCACGTTGGAGCACTGCGACGTCACGGCGCTGCTGTGGTTCTACGGCGAGCACATCGAAGGGCCGCTGCCGTCCGGTTCCGTGGTACGCCACTGCCGGCTGCGACTGGGCCGGGGAAATCCGGAACTTGCCGTCGCCTGCAAGGGCCGGCTCAACGGCTTGCCTGCGCCCGCCGCGACCACCGGGATGCCCCCGTTGGTGGACCTCCAGTTCGAGGACAACGAGATTGACGGGCGTTTCGACGTTCGGCACGCGCGGCAGGTGCAACTCTCGAATAACCGCTTTGCCCCCGAGCGCGGCCACCTGACGATTGGCGACTGTCGCGAGGTTCTGCTGCAGGGAAATCGGCTGGGCGAAGAAGTCCTGTCGGCCACCCGCGTCCAGATTGAAGACCAGGCCACGCGAGATTCCCTCAGAGAGCAATGAAAGGTGCGATGCGATAACGTGCTACCATGAACCCGACCACCATCACCGTGCTCGCCGCCCTGCTGCTCGCGCCGCTGGCGGCGCTGCACGCAGACGATGCAACGAGGGCCGTGGAACAAGATCCCGCAGTCGTTGCCTACTACTTTCCGTGCTGGCATCGCTTGCCGGAGCAGAATGGCGAGGGTTTTGGTGAATGGCCGAGCATCGCAAAGGCCAAGCCGCGGTTTGAAGGGCACCGGCAACCCAGCCGTCCGCTGTGGGGCGTCGAGGATGAGGCGGACCCAAAGGTGATGGCGAAGAAGATCGACGCGGCAGCGGACCACGGACTGAGTGCATTCGTGTTCTGCTGGTATTACTACGAGCAAGGCGAATACCTTGAGCGTGCCGTGAACGAAGGCTATCTGAAGGCCGCCAACAAGTCGCGTCTACCGTTCGCGCTCATGTGGGCGAACGCTGACGTGGCCACACAGCCAGTGCGGAAAGGCGCCGTCACGCGGGAGGTCTTTGACCGCATGACCGACTTGCTCGTCACGCGCTATTTCAAGGACCCGGCGTATTGGCGAGTCAATCGATGTTGTTACTTCAGCATCTACCAACCGATGACCTTCATCAAGGGCCTGAGCGGAGTCGCGGAGGCTCGCGCGGCGCTGGATGACTTCCGTCGAAAGGCCAACGCGGCAGGCTGCGGTCCGCTTCATCTCAACCTCGTGGACTATGAACTTGTCAAGCAGTCGGATGCGATGAAGCCCGTGCGCGATCTCGGGGCGGACAGCGTGACGAGCTATGTGTGGCTGCACGACCCGGCCGCTTGGGAAGCGTTTCGATTTCCGGCAACCGACTTCGACGCGGTCAAGAACGCCTATTTCGCGACCTGGGACAAATGGTGGGTCCACACGGGCGTCCATTTTCCCAATGTCACGATGGGCTGGGACCCAACGCCACGGTTGCCTCCCGGCCAGGCTCACACGGGCGCAGCCGGTTACCCCGACACGCCGGTCATGATCAACAACACTCCGGCTCACTTTAAGGCCGCACTGCTGGAAGCCCAAGCTCGCGCCCGGAAACTCCCGCCCGGTCAACGCATCGTCACCATCTACGCCTGGAATGAATGGACCGAAGGCGGCTACCTCGAACCCGAAGCCCGCACCGGCATGGGCTACCTCGAAGCCGTGCGCGATGTCTTCCGCCGACCGAACTCGCCACCAACCGGACCATGAAACACGCACTCCCCCTCCTTACCGCCCTGCTGCTCGCGCCGCTGGCGGCGCTGCACGCCACCGCCGTCAGCAATGCCGTCGAGGCCAACCTGTTGACCCATCCCTCCTTCGAGAAGGAAGTCGTCCGGGACGGAGTCTCGAGGCCTGCGGGTTGGGAGTGGAATCTCTATCCCGGGACGGTCATCCGGCGCGTCACCGATCACGCCCGCACCGGCCGGGCCGCGGGCTACATCGAGGTCGCTGCCGAGGGGGCCGCCGCCTTTCCGCTCTTCCGCTTCGACGTCCCCATCCCCAAGCCGGGCGAGTGTTACCGGGCCTCGGCGTGGGCGCGCACCGAGGGGGTGGCCTCGGCCTGGGGCTCGACCATAGGCTTCGAGTTCCACGACGCCGCCGGCCAGCGCATGCCCTGGGTGGACGGCGAGCAGACGGGCGGCGGCGACCGCGACTGGCAGCGGATCACCGTTCAGGCTTACGTGCCCGAGGGGGCGGTCAGGATGATGCTGACCCTGGGAGCCCACCGCGAGGGTAAGACCTGGTTCGACGACGCCGAACTGGTCCGGGTCTCCGAGCCTGACGCGTTCGCCGGCTGTCAAGCCGCTATTCGCGTACGTCCCGAGCGCCCGCGGGAGCAGCCGTTTCTCGGCTTCGGCGCCCACGGCGACTTCTTCCTGACGCGCGAGATCAACACCCGGCGCGGCGTGGACGACGCGGACCGCAAGCTGGTGCTCGACCGCGTGGCCGCGCTCCACCCGCACCTTGTCATGCTGTTCTTCGACTACAAGTGGTGGGAGCCCGAACCGGGGCGGCGCACCCCCGACAGCGAGGCGATGACCGATCTGATCTTCTGGATCGGGTTTCTCAAGTCGATCGGGTGCGAGGTCGTGCTGCAACCGTGGGGCGACCAGTTCGCCTACAGCCCGTGGATGATGCCCGGCGACGTCCCCGAGTGGTACAAGCATCCCGACAGCCGCCTGCCGCTGCCCGACAAACGCGAGGCGATGCTCGAGAGTCTGGCCGACCTGCTCCAGTTCCTGCGCCGCGACAAGGGGCTCACCAACATCACGCGGACCTGCCTGATGTGCGAGCCCGACAACGATCACGGCCGTCCCGTGGATCCGAGAGAATTCGTGCGGCTTAACGCGCGGCTCAAGCAGAAGCTGGACGAACGCGGCCTGGGCGGTGAGCTTACGCTGCTCGGCCCCGACGATTCCAGCGCGCCGGTCAACTCGCTCAGCCTGTGGTTCCGCACCGTCATGCCGCTTGGGCACGAATTGTTCGAGGGGCTCTCCTCGCACACCTATCGTCACCGCGACACGCGCATGCTGGCGCCGTGGATCCAATCGCGGCTGGACATGATGCGCCGGCTCGAGCCGAGCCGTCCGCCCAAGCCGCTGCTGATCACGGAATTCGGCGCCGGCGGCTCGACCTTCGAGAACCCCGAAAACAAGACGTACGAGTACGGGCTGTTCGTGGGCGATTTTGCGGTCTCGGCACTCGCCGCCGGCGCCTCCAGCGCGCTGCACTGGTGCCTGTTCGACACTTACTATACGCGCGACGTCAAGCAGGGGTGGGGATTGTGGGATTACCGGGACGCGGGCTGGGCGCCGCGGCCGGCCTTCTACGTCTGGGCGATGATCTGCCGCTCGACCCGACCCGGCAGCCGGGTGGTCGAGACCGAGGTGGCTCCGGCGGCCCCCGGTCTGCGCGCGACGGCGCTGGTTGCTCCCGACGGCCAGTTGACGCTGTTGGCCGTCAACACTTATGAACGCAACTTGACCGTCGATTTGTGCACTGGCCTGGACCGCCCGGCCTCGCTGCAGGTCTTCCGTTACACTCGGCAGGCGCTGGAGCAAGCCAACGGCCAACCCTTCAGCCCCTCGGACGAACTCGCAACCCAGCCGGACAAGCCGGTCGTCCTCGAAATGCCGGCTCGGTCATTTGTCGTGCTGACCGAATTGCCTCCCCTTGGGATGACGAATTGATTTCCAACACCTGCACTCTGCGAGAAGAAGGAGACCTTTGACAATGACTTCCAGGATGAGCGGAACCGTGATGATCGTTGCCGCCGTGATGGGCATTCTGATGCTGCGGTGCCTTGCCGCCTCGGCAGCGTCGGCCCAGCCGCCCGCAGCCGGCTTGGTCCTGCATCTCGACGCCACGCGGTCCGGCTCTGAGCCCGGTCCCGTGGCGCGGTGGTTGGACCTTTCGAGCCGCGCTCAACCCGTGACCCAGTCCGACCCGTCCCGGCAGCCGAACATGGTGCCGGCGGCGCTGAACGGGAACCCCGTGGTGCGGTTCGACGGCGCCCAGTTTCTCGACGGCCCGGCGACGCTGCCGGAGGGCTGTGCGACGTTGACGATGGCGGCGGTCTGGCGGAGCCTGAACACGCAGGGGGGAGCGGCCGTCTGCGAACAGGCCGCCGCGGGGCCGGGGCGCCGGGCCAGCCTGCTGACAGTCAACGACCGCTATGGTTTCAATGGCGAGAGAAACGACCAGCATGACCTGTTGGGCTTCCGCGCGGGGCTGTGGAATCTGTCCGTGCTGACGCTGGACAACAACGGCCTGGTGCGGCTGTGGCACAACGATGCGCACGGCGGCAACGGCGCGTGTGGCCCGATCCGCCGCGACATTCAGAATACGGGCGCGGAGCTGTTACGCGTGGGCGCCAAGGCGGCCACGGGCGGCGAATGCCTGCGTGGCGAGATCGCCGAGGTCCTGATCTACGACCGCACGCTGGCGTTCGCCGAGGTCCAGACCGTCAACGAGTATCTGAGCGCCAAGTGGGGCGTCGGCAAGCCCGGCGCCGACGGCACGACGAGCGTGGAAACGATGACGATCGAGCGCATGGACCAAGGCCCGGACTACACGTCGCAGGTGCCGCGCTACACCTTTCCGTCCACGCTCGCGGAACAGGAAGCACAGTTGCGCGACAACCCGCTGCTGGCACGTTTCCTTGCGTCGCGCGCAACGCTGGCCGCCGATCCGCACCGGCCACGCTATCACTTCACCAGTCCCGAAAGCAGCCTGAACGACCCCAACGGCCTGTGCTTCTGGCAAGGCCGGTGGCATCTTTTCTACCAGGGCTATCCGCCCGAGGACCCTCGGCAGCATTGGGGGCACGCCGTCAGCGACGACCTGATTCACTGGCGCGACCTGCCGTACGCCATCTATCCGAATCCCGAGGAGTGCTGCTTCTCGGGCGCGACGCTCGTCGAGGACGACCGCGTGATCGCCATGTACCACGGCACGAAGGTCGGCAACATGGTGGCGATTGCCACCGATCCGCTCCTGCTCAACTGGGAAAAGCTGACCGGCAAGGCGGTTGTCCCCCTGCGCTGTCCGGACGGTTCCCCGCAGCCCTTCGCCGTCTTCGATCCGTGCCTCTGGAAGCAGGGCGACTGGTACTACTCGCTGTCCGGTGGAACGCTCCCCGGCCCGGGGGCGAGCCGGCTCCGAGCCGACTTCCTGCTCCGCTCCAAGGACCTGGCCACCTGGGAGTATCTGCACCCGCTCGTCGAGCACGACCCCTATGGCCTGGTCGGCGACGACGGCGCGTGCCCGTACTTCTGGCCCATCGGCGACCGGCACATCCTGCTCCACTTCAGCCACATGAGCGGCGGCAAGTACCTGCTGGGCCACTTCGACACGGAGAGCCAGCGACTGAACGTCACGGGCGGCGGCGCGTTCAACTTCGGCCCGGCGTGGCCGTGTGGCGTCCATGCCCCATCGGCGGCACCCGACGGCAAGGGCGGGGTGATCGCCATCTTTAACATGAATGCCGGCAAGCCGACGCTCGGCTGGAATCAGATCATGTCGCTGCCCCGGCGGCTGACGCTGAGCCCCGAGGGGGACCTGCTGCAGGAGCCGGCCGGGGACGTTGCGTCGCTCCGAGGCGAACGCACCGTCGTCGGCGAGACGGCCCTGCCGGCCAACCGCGAAATCGTGCTGGAGGGCATCGGGGGCAACTGCCTGGAACTCGTGGCCGAGATCGACGCCCGGGACGCGCCGACCGTCGAACTCAATTTGCTGCGGTCGCCGGCGCAGGAGGAGGTCACGCGTCTTTCGATCTACCCCCGGCGCGGCTTCCATTATGGGAACCGCGGAGGGCGTCCCGGCCACGACACCGTCGTGTCGCTCGACACCTCACGATCGTCCGAGCAACCCGACGTCGTGTCGCGTCCGCCGGAGGTTGCGCCGGTCTACATCCCCGAGGGCGAGCCCGTGAGGCTGCACGTGTTCCTCGACCGGAGCGTCGTCGAGGTGTTCGTCAACGGCCGCCAGTGCGTCGCCGCCCGCGTGTATCCGGGAAGGCCCGACAGCGTCGGCGTGTCCCTCCGCTCCAGCGGCCGGGACGCGGTGCTCAAGTCGGCCGAGGCGTGGGAGCTGACCGGCATGCTCAACCCGTGATTCTGGCAGCAACGCTCACGAATGGCCGAAGGCCATATTCACGCGGGCGGATGCGACAACGGATACCCCGCGCCCCCGGCGCGAGGTCGGCGGAAGGTGAAATCGCCGGCGGGAAGGCTGGGAAAATGGAAAACTTAAGTCCGGAAATCGGCACTGATCTTCCGCTCGGGCGGGGATTCTGCTATCTACGCCGCCCCGGAAGTTGTTTGTTTTCGAACCGATTGACTCAAGTTTTCCGGCTGGCCGGCCGCAGCGGACCGGCCGACCACTACCGAAATCGGACTGGGCGGCAGATGATACAGCGAACTGGCTTGAACCGAGCCTGGCCGGCCTGCGAGGCAATCGCCCGCCACCGGCGCCAGTCGCTTGTCGCGGCGCGTTCGCGCGTCCCCCTCGCGGCCTTGGTGCTGCTCGTGCTTGCTAGCGGCTGTGCCCAGGTCAAGGGCCTGCAAGATCAGCTCTGCTACAACGATGGCCTGTACCAGTTTACGACTTGCCTGCACAACCGAGCCCGGGCGGGGCAGGCCTGGAAGCGGCATGCGGCGGAGTTCTGCGGCGAGCCGCACCTGAAGGACTTTGGCGCCGGCTTCCGCCAAGGCTATGTCGACGTCGCCAACGGCGAGGACGGCTGCCCGCCACCGTTGCCGCCGCGGGACTACTGGGCCAGCGGCTGTGACACGGTCGAGGGCCAGTGCCGCACCGAGGCCTGGTTCGCTGGCTATCCGTGCGGGGCGGAGGCGGCCGAACAAGAGGCAGCCGGCATTTTCCGGCCGATTCGCGTGTCGGCTCGGCTCCGCCAGCAGTACGCATGCCAGCACGCCGAACCCACGCTGGCGGACGGTGTTGCGCCCGAGGTTGTCCCGGCGGGCCCGGCGGAGCCGATTGCCCCAGCCAGCCCCGGGCCGGCGCCTGCGGCCCCCGGGCCGGCGACTCCGCAGCTGTCTCCTCCGCAGCCGGCCCCGTCGGCGCCGCAGCCTTCCGAGGAACCGCCCGGTGGCCGGACCATGGCGGCCGCCCCCGAGCATGGCCCGGGCCAGTCGGCGGACACGGTGCTGTCCGAGTCCCGGTTGCCCGTCCCCACTTGGACGCCCGCTCCCTTGTACCGTCGTTGAGGATCAAGGCCATGTTCGCAGCCGTGCACGTACAACCAGGCCACGCCGCAACGGGGCATCCGCCCCGGCGGCCCGGCGTCTGGCTGCGTGCCGGTCTGCTAGGCGTCTGGCTGAGCGTCATCGGCGGGTGCACATCGGTGCTGTCGCCGATCAGCAGCGTGCCGGCCAGCCGGTTGCCGGAAGAGTTGCTGGCCCAGCCCCGGGCCAACCTGGTGCCCATCGATCTGGCGCGGCTGCGGCAGGACGCGCCGCAGGAGTATCCGTTGGATACCGGCGACGTGCTGGCGGTGTATGTCGAGGGCGTGCTGGGCAAGCCGGAGGATGTGCCGCCGCACCATTTTCCGGAACGCGGCAGCGACGTCTTGCCGGGCTTGGGCTATCCGGTTCCGATCCGCGAGGACGGCCGGATCTCGTTGCCGATGATCGAACCGCTGGTGATGCGCGGCCTGACGGTGAGCCAGGCCGAGACACTGATCCGCGACGTGTACCTGAACCAGCGGCAGATCCTGCGGACGGGCCATGACCGGATCCTGGTCGGCTTGATCCGCAAACGCACCACGCGCGTGATTGTGGTCCGCGAGGACGGACTGCAGGAGTCGGCGGTGCCGGGTGGCAGCGGAGGCCGCGTCGTCAGCGGCTCGTCGCAAACGGGACGCGGCTTCGTCCTGGACCTGCCCGCCTATGAAAACGACGTGCTGCACGCCTTGGCCCAGAGCGGCGGGCTGCCGGGACTGAACGCCAAGAACGAAGTCAAGATCTTCCGGGGCACCGCCGAGAACCGCGAGGCGCGGGATGCCCTGGTCCGCGAATTGCACGAGGCTCAATCCCAGGATCGGTGCGTGTGCCCGCCGCCGTTGCCGGACGACCCCACGGTGACGCGCATCGCGCTGCGGCTGCCGCCGGGGGAAACGCCCCAATTCCAGCCCCGGGATGTGATTCTCAACAACGGGGACATCGTGGTCGTCGAATCGCGGGAGGCCGAGGTGTTTTATACCGGCGGGCTGATCCCGCCGGGCCAGTTCCCGCTGCCGCGGGACTACGACCTGGACGTGCTCGCGGCCATCGCCGTGGCCGGCAAGGGGCTCGCCAGCAACGTGACCAGCGGTCTGATCGGCGGCTTGAGCGGGGCCACGCCGACACAGCTGTTCATCATCCGCCGCACGTCGTGCGGCCAGCAGGTCACGATCAGCGTCGACTTGAATCGCGCCATCAGCCGGCCGCGTGAGCGGCTGCTGGTCCAGGCCGGCGACACGCTGATCCTGCGGCATACGCCGCTGGAAGAGACGGCCAATTTTGGGCTGGCGGCGTTCTTCACCTACGGCATCCGCCAGCTGTTCACGAATTGAACCTCCACCTTGCCGAGCCGGCATTTTCTTCGTATTTTCAATTCCCCGGGCAGCACCAGGCAACGCCCGCTGGCAGCGTACGCTAGGGACGGAGGGAGGTCAGCGCATGAACATCGCACGGGAACCAACGGCCCGGACCGCAGGGGCAGCCGCCAGCCGCGATCTGCGGCCGTCGCGCCGGGACGTGTTGCGATTCGGCTTGTGCAGCGCGGGCAGTGCGCTCCTGGCCGGCCGCAGCGGACAGGCCGCAGAACCGAAGCCGGCCAAGGCCAAGTCGGTGATTCAGATCTGGCTGGCCGGCGGGCCGCCGCACCTGGACTCGTTCGACCCCAAGCCGGACGCGGGCCACGACTACTGCGGGCCGCTGAACAATCCCCTGGCCACCAACGTGGCCGGCATCCGCATCGGCGAGCTGCTCCCGTTGCTGGCCAAGCAGGCGGACAAGTTCTCGCTGATCCGCAGCATGACCCACGGGGACAACGGGCACGAGACGGCGGCCTACCTGACACAGACCGGGCGGCGTCCCGGCGACCGGCTGGTTTTTCCCTGCGCCGGGGCCGTGGTCTCGCTGTTCCAGGGCTACGACGCCGGCTACCAGGGGCTGATTCCGCCCTACATCGTGCTCACCCAGTCGCAGGGCCGGTTCTCGGAAGCCGGCTTTCTGGGCGCACGCCACATGCCGTTCGCGACCGGCGGCGATCCGGCCCAACAGCGATTCATGGTCGAAGGCGTCGTCTCCCCCGGCCTGGACGACCAGCAGCAACAGAAGCGGCGCGAGTTGCTTCGCCAGTTGAACACGCTGGGGCACGTCCTGCCCGACCATCCGTCGCTGACGGCGTATTACCAGGCGGAGGACCAGGCGTATGACATGATCCTGGGGGACGGCGCCAAGGCATTCGACTTGTCGCAGGAAACCGACGAGGTGCGAAAACGCTACGACGTGAACTGGGGCACTTGGGTCTCCCGCACCCGGTTCGGCCAGAGTTGCCTGGCGGCCCGCCGACTGGTCCAGCGCGGCGTCCCCTACATCACGATCAACTTCGGCGGCTGGGATTCGCACACGGACAACTTCCGGGTGATGCGCCAATTGCTGCCGGACCTGGACACAGGGCTGGCGACGCTGCTGGCCGAGTTGTCGGAGCACGGCCTGCTGGACAGCACGATCGTCTGGTGCTGCGGCGAGTTCGGCCGCACGCCCAAGATCGACTGGGGACCGCCCTGGAACGGCGGCCGCAATCATTACGGCAAAGTCTTTTCCGCCCTCGTGGCCGGCGGCGGATTCAAGGGCGGGCAGATCGTCGGTTCGTCGGATGCCAAAGGGGAAGAAGTCCAGGACCGGCCGGTCTACCCGTGCGATCTGCTGGGCAGCATCTACGAGTTGCTGGGAATCGATCCCGAGGGACCGTTGGCCAATCCCATGGGACTGCCCCTGACCACGACCCCGACCGCCACGGATGGGATTCCGATGGCCGGGCGGTTGAAGGAAATCATGTAAGAGCGGGATGGAATCGGAATAGGATAACGCCAGGGGCGGGCAGATGTTCAGCATTTCAGCCTTGCGACGTTTCCGCTGTGCAGCGTGAACTTCACCGGGCGCACCCGTGGCGTGTGCCTGGCGCTGGCTTACTTGCGATCCGAGCACTGCGGTGCGGACCATCGACCGTGACGACACAAGCAACACTGCCGGAGGCCCGTTGCCCGCTCGGTGCTAGCGGCGATACTGCTCCAACGCCCGCAGGACGCCGGTGAGGTCATCCGGGACGGGCGCGGCGAACTCGATATCGCGGCCGGTCTGAGGGTGGGCCAGTCGGATGCGGAGCGCGTGCAGGGCCTGGCGATTCAGCACGACCTGCTCATCCTCGCGTCCCGTCATGATCTCGCCCAGCGTGATCTGGGCGCGGCCGCCGTACAGGCGGTCGCACAGGACCGGGCAGCCGATGTGAGCCAAATGCAAGCGGATCTGGTGCGTACGGCCGGTCTTGGGCCGGGCCCGGATCAGGGCGAACCCGCGGAACCGCTGCTGCACCTCGTAAAACGTCTCGGCTTGCCGCGTCGTCGAGTGGCCGGCGCGAATGGCCATCTTCTCCCGCTGGTAGGGATGCACCCCGATGGGCTGGTTGATCACGTCGCGATCCCGGTCCGGTGTTCCAACGATAATCGCCAGATACTCCTTTTCCGTCGTACGACGCTCGAATTGCGCCGTCAACTCCATGTGCGCCCGGTCGCTCTTGGCCACCACGATGACGCCGCTGGTATCGCGATCCAGGCGATGAACGATCCCGGGACGCGTGGGGCCGCCGAGCGTGCTGAGTTGGTCGCAGTGATGAGCCAGAGCGGAAGCCAGCGTCCCCTGCCAGTGGCCTCGGGCGGGGTGGACGACCATGCCGGGCGGTTTGTTGACCGCCATCAGCCAGTCGTCCTCGTACAGAATCTCCAGCGGGATGTCCTCGGGCTTGGCACTCTGCCGCGGCACCTCGGGAACCACGATCCGGACGCATTCGCCCAGTCGCAGGCGATAAGCCGCTTTCAGATGCTTGCCATCCACTGTGACGCTGCCGAGGCTGATCGCGCGGCGCAGTTGGACGCGGCTATGGCGGGCAAAGCGGTCGGCGAGGAAAGCATCCAACCGCTGGCCGACGCCGGCGACGTCGACGAGCAATTCCACCGGCGTATCGAGAGTTTCGTCAGCGGTCATGAACCTAGGACTTGGGCTGTTCAGCAGGCGGAGCAGGTTCCGCGGGCGCGGGGCCCGCATCCGCAGGCTTCGCCTCGGCCGCCGGCGCTGCTGGCGGCGCTGCCGCGGGTTGGGCCTCGGCCGCTGCGGCCGGTTTGGCTTCCGCGGGGGCTGCCGGCGGGGCCGCGGGTGCCGGTTGGGGCTCGACCGGCGGCGCCGGGGCCGCCTCGGGAGCCGCTGGCGGCGGCACGGTGGTCACCGGCGGCGCGGCCGTGCCGGTGGCGGGCAGGTCCGAGGTTTCCGGCAGGACGCCCAAGTTGTCCGGCACAGCGGGGCCTTGTCCCGGGGCTGGCGCGGGCCCCGCGGGCGGCTTCGGAACCTGCTTTTCGAACCACGCAAACCAACGCTCGGAATCCTTGCCCGCGATCTGGTCGTGCCGCTGCTGGGCTAACCGGCCCAACGCAGAATTCGGCTCGGCTGACGCCACCTTCTGGTAGTAATCACGAGCCTTTTCGACGTCGCTCAGGGATTCGTACACCTGCGCCAGTCCGTACCGTGCCCGCTGCAGCAGCATCGGATAGCGAGCCCCGTCCTGCTCGACAGCCAAGAACTCCTTCTCCGCGTCCTTCAGGTTCTTCCGTGCCTCGTCCCGGTCGCGGAACAGCATCATTGCTCCGGTGGACAGCTTCATGTCGCCGGCAGCCTGCCGCGCCCACAGCGCCGCCGTCGATCCGCCGTGCATGCGTGCCACCTCGCTCAACGCCTCCGGCTGCTGATCGACCATGGCATCGAAATAATCTTCCCAGCTTGCGCCGGCTTTGGCTTGCTGAGTGTTGCTCAGGTACAGCACCGCGGCCGCCAGCACCGCGACCGTGGCCACGCCGTAAAGGATCTGTTTCTGGTACGGACGGACCTTCTGCAGGTAAACCCCGATCTCATCCGCCAGCTTGTTCGTCTGCAATTCGTGTCGTCGTTGAGTCTTCATCCTGGCCACTCACCTGTGCATGGATCGCGAAAAGGGGGCTGTCCCCTTCCAGCGGCGGCAGGCCCTCACCGAGGCCAGCGGCCGCGAACGCGTCGCAAGTATAAGTGCGCCAAGCAGAAACCGTCAAGAGAACAACGGGATTTCGGTCCCGGCCGAGGCCGCCCCAAATCATGCGTTCGGCTGATTGACACGGCACCGTCGGCCGCTTAGAAGGGAGGGTGCCTAAGTTGTCGGCAGCTGTCGGCTGGCTGTGCGACGCACTCCCCGACCGTTTCCCCCTACCTGCAACGCGGTCCCCAGCAAAAGGAGAATCCTGTGATGTCCCAGCCCGCTACGTCCCCCACAACCGGAGTGAGAACTCGCCGAGATTTCCTGAAGACTTCCGCGGCCGGCGCCGCGACCCTCGCGGGCTTGTCCCTGGCCCGCAGCGCGCATGCGGCCGGCGACGAGACGATCAAGATCGGCATGATCGGCTGCGGCGGCCGCTGTTCGGGGGCGGCGTCGGAAAGCCTGAGCGCCGGGCCGTACGTCAAGCTGGTCGCCATGTACGACGTGTTCGAGGACCGCGTGCAACGCAGCCGCAAGGCGTTGCAGGACCGGTATCCCGAGCAGGTCCAAGTCGACGACGCCCACTGCTTCTCGGACTTCAAGGGCTTTCAGAAGGTCATCGACAGCGTCGACGCCGTGCTGATCGCCTGTGCGTCGAAATTCCATCCGATGTACGCCGAAGCGGCGATCAAGTCCGGCAAGCACGTCTTCGTCGAAAAGCCGCACGCGATCGACCCGGTCGGCTGCCGCCGCATGCAGGCGGTCTGCGATCTGGCCAAAGAAAAAGGGCTGAGCATCGTGTCCGGCCTGCAAAGCCGTTTTCATGCCGGTTTTCAAGAGACCGTCAAGCGGATCCACGACGGTGCGATCGGCGACATTGTCGCCATGCAATCCATGTTCCTCCGCGGCCCGTACCAGACCGTGGCTCGCAATCCGGCTTACACGGAAACGCAGTACCAGTTCAGCAACTGGTACCACTTCTGCTGGCTGTCCGGTGACGACGTACCGCAATCGCTGGTCCACAACATGGACCGGGTGGCCTGGATCATGAAGGAAGAGATGCCCCAGTGGTGCTTTGGCCTGGCTGGCCGGTCCACCTCGTTCGGCGAGGTCTATGGCGACATGTTCGACCACCACACCGTGGTGTACGAATACGCCAGTGGCACACGTGTGTATGCCCTGTGCCAGACGCGGAACGGCTGTTACGGCAACAGTTCCGACATCGTCATGGGCACCAAGGGCATTTGCCATCTGGGGGCTTGCAAGATCGAAGGCGAAAACGCGTGGGAGTTCCCCCGCGACCAGCACAACAATCCGTACGCCGCCGAGCAGAAGGCGCTGGTTGATTCGATCCGCGAAGGCAAGCCGATCAACAGCGGCTATCACATGGCCAACAGCACCATGTCCACCGTGATGGGCCAATTGGCCTGCTATTCCGGCAAGCCCACGAATTGGGCCGATGTCGTCAAGTCGGAATTCCAGTTCACCCCGGCGCCGGACGAAGCCAGCTTCGAGACTCCGCCCCCGGTCACCCCGGACGCCACCGGCAACTACCCGCTGCCCGTCCCCGGCGTGTGGAAGGCATAGGAGGCGGTTCGTTTCAAGGCTGACGGCCTGCCTTGACAGTTGCGATTCTTGCCCTGTGGGATGTTCCACGGGGCCTCGGCGGTCTCATCCCGCGCACGCGGCCCGCCTTGATTGACACAGCCGCTGTCAGTGATAAACTGCCGGGACTTGTTTTCTGGTCGCTCGGCTTGCCCGTCCGGGGGCGGGCGATCAAGCGGAGCTTGTCGTGTGATTAGTGCGTCCAAAGTCGAATCAGCGGCGAATAGTATCGAGCCGGT
>CAIYOB010000605.1 GCA_903927685.1 uncultured Planctomycetaceae bacterium | reverse complement strand
GATTTCGTCACGCAGCGCCGCAAGGAAAGCAAGCCAGCCGATGACGAGGCTTTTCTCAACCGGATTGCCGGCGTCTACTACACCTGTGTGGTGGGAGAACTGCGCAAGGCCGATCCTCATCATCTGGTCCTGGGCGACCGGCTGATGGCCCTTTCAGAATGGACGCCCGACTCGATCCTGGTGACGGCGGCGAAGTACGTCGACGTGCTTTCGTTCCAGCCGATGGGCACCCGGACCATGCTCCGCGATTACATCGACCGCGTCCATCAGCTGACCGGCAAACCCGTCCTGCTGGCCGACACCAACACCATGACGCAGCGGCTGGAGAAGGGCCAGGCCGATACGGCCGACTACGAGCGCTCGGCCGGCGAGCACACAATGGCGTACTACCTCGATGCCGCCGCCAGCAAGTATTGCCTCGGCATTCACCGCTGCACGGTCCGCGATTATCAGCCCTGGAACCCGCAATACCACCGCCGCGGACTGCTGAAGGCCGACGACACGCCGTATCCCCTCCTGGTCGACTATACGCGCCGCACAAACGGCCGCGTGTACGAACGGGTCTACGCTTCCGCCGGAACCGATGCCCAAGAACCGTGATGCGAGGAGTCGCTATGCTGTGGTCAAGATTGGTCATGCTGCTGACTGCTGTCTGGGGGGTGCCGTTGGCGTGCTCGGCTGTCGCGGCGGAGCAGCCTGTCTCGTCGTTCTCGACGGGCGGACGCAATGTCTATCGTTTGGCCACGGCCGAATTGGACCGGCGGTCCGACGCGCGCGCGATCGTCGGCTCGACCTACGCTGGACGCGTCTGTGCGTTTGACGCCGGCGGCAAGCACCTGTGGGATGCCTCGGTCGGCGGCTTCGTCTTTGACCTGGCCTGTGGCGATCTCGATGGCGACGGCGCCGACGAGATCCTGGCGGCGTGCGCCGACGGCCATGTTTACGCCCTGGACGCCGGCGGTCAGCCGCTTTGGAAGCAGGATCTGGGCGCGCCCGTGTGGCAGGTGACGACCGCCCGGGGCGCGGGCCGTACGCGCGTGGCGTTGGCGGGAGGGATCAGCCGCAAGGTGTTCGCCTTGGCTGCGGACGGGACGCGGGTCGGAGAAACTCGCGGGGCGGCGATCAGCGGCGCCGTGCGACTGCTGCGCGCCGGGGATTTCGACGGCGACGGCAGCGACGAAGCCGCCGTACTCCCGGTTCGCGGGCAGGCGAAAGACGTTGTCTTTCTCACCGTGCCGGGACTTGTGCCGCGACAAGAACGCGTCACCTTCGAGACGGTTCCCTGGGGTGCTTCCTCCGCGGAGGCCAAGCAGCGGGGCGAGCGATTCCGCTCGGGCCAGCAGCCCTGGACCTCCAAGAGCCTGCTGACCGCCAACGGTGTTGTCGGCGATCTCGACGGCGACGGCGCCGGCGAACTGATCTTCAACCCGGGCGCGTACTCGCTGCACGGCGGACTGCGGCAGACGGCCGCGTTCCCCGAACCGTTCAAGGTTCCCAGTTACGACCGGTTCTACAAGATGCGAATGCTCGCGGCGGGTGATCTGACCGACGCCCCGGGCGCCGAAATCGTGCTCTTGGAGGGCTGTGAAATCCGACTGCTCGACAGCCGAGGCAATCGGCTCGGCGCCGCCTCGGCTCCGCAGGGGTTCACCGACGTGGTGTACGTACCCGGGTCGCCGCACGGGCATGTGTTGCTCGGCTCCAGTCCCAACGGCGACGACAACGTGGTTCGCGTGCGTTTTAACGAGGGTTGGGAGGCTGGTTTGGCGGCCCTGCCGCGGCGCGGGTTGATGGCCCGGGTGGGGCAGGACCTCCAGGGGTTGGCGGAGGCCGTGGACCGCTGGCAAGGTCAACCGCTCGCCGGTGCACCGGCCCCCTATGACATCGTGGTAGATCATCACATGTGGAGCGGACCGGACCTGAAGAAAGTCGATTCCTGGATCGCCGGAGTCCGCGCTTACGAGCAGGCGTTCCCTTACCCCAAGCTGCGATTTGCGACCTGTTTCTGGCCCGGCGAGGACTCGCCTCTCTTGCGGCCGGACGGCAAACCGTGGGGCCGGGACACGCGCCTGGCCCACGATCTGAAGCGGGCCGAAATCGTGGCTGGCGCCAAGCGATTCGAGGCCGCCGGATGTCACTTCTGGGTGCAAGTCGGGCATGGCTGCGCACCGCACTGCGAGGTTGCCACCGTTGCCGCCATTCTGGAGGCCGCGCCCCGGACGTGCCTGGGCTTCGTCAGCGCCGAGGACGAACAACTCGACGCCGTCCCGTACTACTTCGAACATCACCTCCGGCCCATTCTCGAACTGTGCCTCCAGCATCGGAAGCGTTTCATCCCGCGGAACAAAGACATCTGGTGGCTGCACTGGCCCGCGGACGCGCGGCTCAAGCAACGGGTCTTCGACGGCCGCTATCGGTCTGTCATCCTGCCGGCCGTCGAAGACAGCAACTCGCGGACCGCCGACGCCCAGCTTGCCGCTCGCGTGGGACTCTGGCTCGACGGCCAGGTGGACGACTGGTGCTGCCGGGTCAGCGCCGACTGGTTCTGCGCCAGCCGAGCGTGGGAATGGGAATACGTCATGACCGGGCACCCGCACTTGCGGTACCTCACTTCGCAAGCCGCCCTGGGGGCGCGGGTCTTCATGTTCCTCAGTGGCGAGCGGGCGCAGGGCGGGGGCCAATGGACGGCGGTCGGCCGCGAGGGCGCCGCCAATTTCCTGCACCTGCTCGGCAAGGGAGTCGTCACCCCTCCGCGCCGCGAGCAGCTGCGGGCGGTCTCCCCCGTCGCGCTCGTGGTGCAGGATCCCACCGAGCGATTTGCGGAACACGGGGCCAACGGACACCATCCCGAGCGTTGGAACGAGGACGGCACGGACGCGCACGCCTGGGCCTTTGATCGCCTGGACTGCTACTGGGCGATGGCCCCGCTGCCCGAGACCGACGTCGCCACGCTCCTCTGGGGCCGGACGCGCCGCACGGCGGAGAACATCGTGACCACCGCGCCGCACGGTTTCGTCTGCGTCCTGCCCGGCGGTCCGCCGCAGACCGTCGGTCGCTGGACGTCCCTCTGGACCACGGACGGCGACGAACTTTTCCGCGGCGGGAACCCCGTCCCCTTGGCCGAGGCCCGCAAGCTGCTCGCCGCGGAACTCGCCGCCGGCGCGACAGACTTTCCGCTCCGCGTCGAGGGATGCGTCTTTCACCAGATCATCGAGCACGCCCCCGGCCAGTTCGTTGTCGTCCTGATCGATCCGGGCTGGCTCGACCCGGCGGACCGCGACGTGAGGATCACCACTGCGGCTGCGGGGAAGTGGACGATCGCCGATCGACTCACCGGCCAGACGCTTGGCGATCTCGGCGAGCGTGTGGACCTCCGCGTGCCCGCCGGCATGCTGCGCTTGCTCGACGTCCGGCGCGAGTGACTTCCACTGCGGCAGCCACCACCTGCTTCTGGGCTGGGATGACTCGCAACTCGGGAGGCAGGCTGTCCGCCGAAACGATGAGCAAGTCTTTCTTCCAGGTCTCTGTCATCCCCCGGCCGCGATCAAGCCAAGCAAGCACTTAGCCAGCGGGTCGCCCAATCGACAGCACCGCCCGCGTCGCATGGACAGAAGACACGGGAATTGTCTCAAACGGTCACCGGATGTCCAGCATTGGCCGGCTATTTCGTGTCGGGCGACTATTTCGCAGGTGGCTGAACGGCCAAATCGGCTTCCGGCACCAGCTCGACTTTAACATCCGCACCCTGCAGATGTCGGTCAAAGAAATTCGTCACCAGTACGGCCAGGGCCGGCTTGCCGAACGCGGGGCCGCCGTGGCCGGAGCCGGGCAGGGTTTGCAGCAGCACGTCCACGCCTTTCTCTTTCAGGGCCGCGACAAACTGCGTGCTCTGCGCATAGGGCACCAGCGCATCGTGCGTCCCGTGCAGGATCAAGATCGGCGGATTGTCCTGGCTGACGTAGTGCACCGGGCTGACCGCGTCGCACTTCTGCTTGTCCGAGCCCAGGCTCACGCCGATCAGGCCGGAATACGGATCGCTGGGCGTGTTGAACTGAAAGATATTCTTGACGTTCGGATCGTCCGCGGCCTGCTGCATCACCGTGCTGAAATCCGTGGGACCGTAGTAGTCGCACACGGCTTGCACGCGGTCGGACTGGTCCTCGTTGCCGCCGATCGGAGCGAAGGCATTCTTGCCGCCGGCCGTGCCCAGCAGGGCCACCAGGTGCCCGCCGGCCGACGCGCCGATGACGCCGATCCGCGCGGGATCGAGCTGGTATTTTCGGCTGTTGGCCCGCAGCCAGCGAATCGCGGCCTGGCAATCCTGAATCTGGGCCGGGAAGACCGCCTGCTGGCTGAAGCGGTATTCCACGCTGGCCACGGCGTAGCCCCGGCCGACCATGTACAGCAGCGGACACCAGGCTTTGCTCCCGCCACGCCAGCCGCCGCCGTGGATGCAGACGATCAGCGGCAGCGGCGCATCGACGGCTTGCTCCGGCAGATAGAGATCCAGCCGCTGGGCTACATCGCCCCCGGGCACGTACGGAACGTCCTTCTCCGCGCGGACGCCGCGGGGCAAGCTCTCCGCCGGCTTGGCCGCTGCACGGTCTTTGGCTTTCGCATCGGCCTGCGACTCTGCCGCGAAGCTCCAACCGGCGACCAAGACCAAGCCGACCGCCAGCGCCCTCCAGGACGCAAGGCGGGCGATACGGCAAGCGTTCTTTCCCGGGACTTGGTTGTTCATCAGCGCTGTCCTTCTAAGATTCTGAGATTCTAAGATCTTGGTATTTGAAATCCTGCGATTCTGAGATTCTGGGGCCTGGAGTTCTGAGATTCCGAAATCCCGAGAATGGGCCGCGTGCTTCTCCCTACGGTTGGATGACTTCGAACGGCAGGGCCGGCAGGGGGCCGATGAAATTGCGGACCTCGCGCGTCTTGCCGTCCTGTTCCGTGGCGGTGGTTTGCAGGAAGGCGTTGGCCATCAGGTTGCCGTGCAAGCCAGACTGCGTCTTGGCGGCGTCGCTGCGGAGCACCAGGGCCACGCCCCGCTCGGTCCAGGCGGCGCTGTCGACCGTGATTCCCTCGGGCGGATCGCTCAACTCGACCTGGATCTGACCATTGCGACTCCAGCCCAGGCGGACTTGCACTTCCGTCGACCCGCCGACGGGGATCCGCACCGGCCGCTCACTTAGGATTTCCATCGCCTGCTGGAACGAGCGCCGCGAGTCGGGCGGCGGGAACGGCTTGTTCTCTCGGGCGGCCCGGGCCGCTTCCTCGCGGAACCGAGTGCGGTCTTCGGGGACAAGGGTCAGCGACTTGGCCGGAACGACGTGTTTGTAGAAAAACGCCTGGGTCAGCACTTCGGCCGGGACGGCCGGATGCACGACCTCCTTCCCGTCGATCGTCGCTCGGCCTTCCAGGCACAGCGGGATCGGATCGGCCGACAGCAGCGGAGCGATGGCCAGCGTCAGGCGGATCTGGTCCTGCCCTGCCGGCACGACGTCGCCGCTGAGCGCCAACCCGAAGGGATCGTCCTGGAACCGCAGAGCGATTTCGCCGTTGAATCCGTCCTTACGCTGGACGTACACGGCGAACGGATTGAGCCGCCAGGTGATGGCGTGGAGGCACGAAGGCGCGACCCGCAATTCGAAATCAGGCCGCGGTTCGCTCAGCCGCAGGCGATACCCGTACTCCGGCCCGCCGTGGCTCTGGGCGTCCCCCAGACGCACGCCATACTCCCCGTCGGCCGGCAGGGTGAAGTGGATCAGGGAATCGGCATGGTGCGTTCTCAGGTCGTCGAACTTATCTTCCTGGTCGTCGTTGAAGGCCAGCCGGTTGCCGGCGGCGTCGAACAACTCCAGGACGCTGTCCAATGGCGACTCCAAATGGCGGGCGCGGACCTCGGCGATCAGCTGCTGGTCGGCGCGGCCGGCGAAACGGAATTCGTCCCAGTCGTCGGGCCGGTCGATGCGCCCGTTGACGATCACGGGAAGCGTGACCGGCTGGGCGGCCGGCGCTGCGGCGTTGGGCTCCTGTTCCAGGCACTCCGGCAGTGTGTCCACGGAGAACGGCAGCGTGTTGGAGGTCAGTTCGCCCTTGCGGACCGCCAGCGGATATCGCCCCGGCGTCATGTCGCTGGCGTCGATCGTCAGCGTGTCGACCGGCAGGTTCCAGCCGCACAGCTGGACGGTGGCCGGCGCCCCGGCCGGGCCTCCCAACGGAAAGATGCTGGTGACGTAGGGCAGTTCGCCCAGGGCAATCCGATAGACGAAGTCCGGACGGCCGCGGTAGATCGCGTCCTTGATTTCGACCACATACGATCCGTCCTCCGGGACCGGAAAGAACAGCACGGGATCGGGATGGAACCGGTAGTCGTCGTCGTAAGCCACCTGCTTTCCCCGGGCGTCGTACAAGGCCAACGTGGCTTGGAACCAGCCTGGAACCGCGTCGGGCAGGTAGGGGATCAGTTCCCGGGCCGCGGCGGCAATCACCAATCGCTGTCCCCGGCGGGCCTCGAAACGGAACCGGTCCGCCGTGCCGGGTGTGAATCGCTCGGACGAGTAGTGCACCGTGTACGGCTCGCGGGGAATGATCTGCCCGTTGACGACGGCCGGCAGCGTGATGGGCGTCTCAATCTCCGGCGGCTGGCGAATCCGCCCTTCGCGGACGTCCTGCGGATCGAACGTGGGCTCCGCTTCCTGCTCGCGGAACTCCGGCAGTCGGCCGACGTAGAAGGCCAGGGGATTGGAGATCCCGCGGGGCGTTTCCACCCGCAACTCGCGCCGCCCGGGCGCGGCATCGGCGGCCAGGCTGACTTCCAGCGTGACGCTGTCAGCCAGCGCGGGCTGCGCCTGTCGCCGCATCACTTCCGAACGGGCTCGGCTGAGCTTGACCTGCATCTCGAACATCTGCTTCAGCGTCTCGACATCCTTCGATTCCTTGGTCCGCAGTTCGTCGAGTTTGCGCTGCAACGCTTCGATTTCCGGTGAGTTCAAAGGCCTGAGGTCCAGCCGCACCTGGGCCTGGATGCCGTCCCCGGAGAACAGGGCCTGCAGGACGTCGATGTGATAGTCTCCCTTCCACGAGCCCAGAAACTGGCCGCCGACCGTCACCAGGAATGTCGTGCCCTGCCGGCCGCCCGCGGGATACGCGTAGCCGATTCGCGGCAGCTCGTCCGCCGCGGCCGTCGACAAGGCGGCCAGGACGCAGGCCAGCCCGCAGACGATCCAATACCGGGATGTGTTCATACATCGCTCCGACTGCCGTGAGCCGACCGCGCCGGCCTCCACTCCCCCCAATCCTCCCCCTAACCCTTCCCCTAATCTCGCACCTGCTCTTCTCCCCCTAAACAGCATCTACCGTCGCGGCGGATGGGCGGGCAGGAACACGAGCATGATCCTACCACCGGAGGACGGTTGCCGCAACAAGTTGCCACGCAAGAGCCGGGCCAAGGCCATGACACGCGGCCCGGGCAAGCAGAAGCCGCGAAAACAGAAGCCGCAGCCCCCCGCGAACAAGCAAGATCCGGAAGAGGCATTGGGGCGAAAGAAAGACACAGAGCAGACCACTGGCCACGAACGACGAACGACGAACAAAGAACAACTGACGAGTGGAGACCTGCGTTCGGGCGTTTCGGCGAGGTCGCGACACCTGCGCCGCGCAGGGACACAACGGGCAACGCACAACGAACCACCGTCATCGCAAATCGGCCCGCAGCCTGGACGTGCCAGCGGAGCAGACCTTCCCAGGGGTGCGAGTCCGACCATCTCGCCTGAGCGAGGGTGATCGGCCTGCGAGGTCGCAAGCACCTTTCGCGCCAGGGGTGTCTTGTTTCGGGGTCCGCTTCATGGTAAACCCAGACTCGGTTTCCGGGAACCAAGCATCCCGATCCTCGGCTTTCAACCTTTCCTCGGGAGAACTCCCATGACGCTCAACCGACGTTTGTTCCTGCGTTCGACCGCTGCGGCCGGGCTGGGACTGGCCGTGCCGGCGATTCTCGGCGCGGCCGAGCAGCCTAAGTCCGGCAAGGTGTATCGCACTGCCCTGATCGGGAGCGGTTGGTGGGGCATGAACATCTTGCGCGAGGCTATCGCGGCCGGCCAGTCACAGGTGATCGCGCTGTGCGACGTCGACCAGCGGATGCTGAACAATGCGGCGGACGAAGTCGAGAAGCTGACGGGGGCGAAACCGCAGAAGTACGGCGATTACCGCGAACTGTTGGACCGCGAGAAACCTGAGATCGCGATCGTCGGCACACCCGACCACTGGCATCCGCTGCAGACGATTGCCGCGGTGCAGGCGGGCGCCCACGTGTACGTGGAAAAGCCGATCTGCCACACGATCGGCGAGGGCCGGGCGATGGTCAATGCCGCGCGGGCCACGGGCCGCGTCGTTCAAGTCGGGACGCACCGCCGCGTCTCGCCGCATAATGTGGCGGGCCGTGAGTTCATCCTCTCGGGGAAGCTCGGCAAGATCGGGATGATCCGCTCGTTCGTGCACTACGGCGGCGGGCCGGAGAAGCCGCGGAAGAACATCGAGCCGCCCCCGGGACTCGACTGGAACATGTGGTGCGGCCCGGCCCCGCTGCGGCCGTTCAACGGCGATCCTGACAACCCTTGGTCTGGCGGAATTCACCCGCGCGGCTTCCGGCAGTACCTGGACTATGCCAACGGCACCTTGGGCGACTGGGGCATTCACTGGATGGACCAGGTCCTCTGGATCACCGGCGCCAAGTTTCCCAAGAGAGTCTTCTCAACGGGCGGCCGGCCGATCAAGGGCCCGCCGATCCTGACCGCCGAGGAGCAGACGAGCGACGCCCCCGACCATCAAGTCGCGGCGTTCGAGTTCGACGATTTCACCCTGGCATGGGAGCATCGCCAATTCGCCGGCAACAACGCGGAGAAGGGCGAGACCGTGGGCTGCTATTTCTACGGCACCGAGGGCACGTTCCACATGGGCTGGCGGGACGGCGCGGTGTTCTACCCCGTGGATGGACGGAAAGAGCCGGTGCGGTTCGCGCCGAGCCTGCACCAACCCGACGAGCAGAACATCAAGGAACTGTGGGCCGACTTTCTGCAGGCGATCCAGACCGGCCGGCGGCCGGTGTGCGATATCGAGGAAGTCCAACGCTCGACCAACGTCAGCCTGCTGGGCATGTTGTCCCTGAAACTGGGCCGCAGCGTCCAGTGGGACGGCGAGAAAGAGGTGATCGTGGGCGATGACGAGGCGAACCAGTTGCTGCGGCGCGAATACCGCGCGCCCTGGGTCTATCCCGTTGCTTGACAAGGACTCGGCCATGATACGGCTCCCGAATCGACAGTTGAGAGAGCGCTCGTCCCGCCCACGCTTCCGCCGTGTGGGGCACGCGACGGTCCGGCTGGTCTGGGCTGCCCATCTGGGGCTGCTCTTCGCCTGCGCCGCTGCGTCCCGGCCGGCGGGCGCCGCCCAGGGTGACGGCAGCGGCGAAGTCGCCATCTCCGGTGAACTCAAACAGTGGCACAAGGTGACGCTGACGCTGGACGGCCCGCTGGCCAGCGAGGCAGACGACGATCCGAATCCGTTTACCGAGTACCGGCTGACGGTGACCTTCCGCCACGAGTCGGGAACGCCCCAGCACGCCGTGCCCGGCTACTTTGCCGCGGATGGTGACGCGGCCAACAGTTCCGCCCGGGCCGGCACGAAATGGCGAGCGCACCTGTCGCCGGACAAGCCGGGGCGATGGAGCTATCAGGTGGCCTTCGTCCGCGGGCCGCTCGTGGCTGTCGATGCCTCGGCCGCCGGCCAGCCGGTGGCGGCCTGCGACGGCCGGAACGGCTCGTTCGAGATCGCGTCCAGCGACAAGACCGGCCGGGATTTCCGCGGCGAGGGCCGGCTGCAGTATGTCGGCAAACACCACTTGCGGTTTGCCGGTAGCGGGCGTTACTTTTTGAAAGCCGGCCCCGACGCGCCGGAGACGCTGCTGGCCTACGCCGACTTCGACGGCACGCAAGCCGGCCAGGCCCGCCAGCCGCGCCCCGGCGAGGCGACGCCGGGCAAGCAGTTGCATCGCTACGAACCGCATCTTGCGGATTGGCGTCCCGGTGATCCGACTTGGAAGGAGGGCCGCGGGAAGGGGCTGATCGGCGCACTGAACTACCTGGCCGGCAAGGGCTGCAACGCGTTCTCCTTCCTGCCGTACAACGCCGGCGGGGACGGTGACAACGTCTGGCCGTTCGTGGCGCGGGACGACAAGCTGCATTACGACTGTTCCAAGCTGGACCAGTGGCAGATCGTCTTCGAGCATGCCCAGCGACTGGGGCTGTACCTGCATTTCAAGCTGCAGGAGACCGAAATCGACGACAACCGGGGGCACGGCAAGGAGGCAGGCGAAGGCCCCGTCGCCGCCGCGCTGGACGGCGGGGATCTGGGCGTGGAACGAAAGCTGTATGGCCGCGAACTGATCGCCCGCTTCGGCTACGCCCTGGCCCTGAACTGGAACCTGGGCGAAGAGAATACGCAAACGCCCGACCAGCAGCGGGCGATGGCACAGTACATTCACGATACTGATCCCTACGATCACTTGATCGTTGTCCACACGTTTCCGAACTGGCAGGATCGGGTGTATCCGGAACTGTTGGGCGAACGCTCGGTCTTGACCGGCGCGTCGCTGCAGAACGGCTGGAACAACGCCCATCAGCAGACGCTCCGGTGGGTCACCGAATCGGCCCAGGCCGGCCGCCCGTGGGTCGTGGCCAACGACGAGCAGAATCCGGCGTCGCTGGGCGTCCCGCCGGACCCGGGCTACGCGGGCTTCCCGGGCCGAACCGAAGGCGAGGGGCCGAGCTACGATTTGCATGACATTCGCAAGGCGACGCTCTGGGGCACGCTCCTGGCCGGCGGCGCGGGCGTCGAGTACTATTTCGGCTACAAGCTGCCGCAGAACGACCTGGTCTGCGAGGATTTCCGCAGTCGCGACCGGTCGTGGGACTACTGCCGCATCGCGCTGGACTTCTTCCGCGAGCACGACGTCCCGTTCTGGGACATGGCCAACGCCGACGGGTTGGTCGGCAACGCCAAGCACGACAACAGCAAGTATTGCCTGGCGCAAGCCGGCACGGTGTACCTGGTCTACCTGCCACAAGGCGGCACAGCGGAGCTTGATTTGACCAGCGCCTCGGGAACGTTCCGCGTGCAGTGGTTCGATCCACGCTCCGGCGGACCGCTGCAAGCAGGTTCGGTGACGACGGTCGCGGGCGGCGGCAAGGTGGCTCTGGGCCTGCCGCCGGAAGATGTCACCGACGATTGGGTGATCCTCGTGACGCGATGAGCGGCAACACGGCTGGCAGACGGCGGGGCGCCAGGACGCCCCCGACTCGGCCGAGCGTGCGGTCTGCGCGGCGTGAGCTTCCGGCTGGCGACAGAGGAGGAGATTCATCGTCAACCGATTTGGGTTGACCAGCGGCGGTCAGTGCTACCCTACAACGGCACGTACTCCCCACGATTCTCCATGTGCGACAGGCGCAGAGGTGACATGGGCGGTGAACCGGCGTCGTCAACGTTGCGCGGCGTGTCCGGCACGCTTGAGGGCTGGGCAGCGGGAGCAGCATAACAAACTGAAGACAGGCAGTCTCGGCAAGCTGGAAGGTTTACGTCACGGCCCGTCTCGCCGCAGGCTCGCCCGAATACATCTCGCCGTTGACGATGCGCATCCGAATGGAAGCACTCGAATAAGTGAAGCCGTCGAACGAAATCGGTCACGGGGTTCTCCCTTGGCTGCGGGCGGTCGCCTAATGCGCGGCAGAACTGGCAGAATTAGTAAACCTCGAGTTACAAGAATTCCGTTAATTATTGTTGCGACTGCTTGAAACGGAATTTCCGGTCGTTAACATGGCGTGCTGTTCGGATGTAAACTGGGGTGTCTAGGGTAACTCTAACGCCAATTCCGGTTTGCAGGTCGCCTCGTTCGTTTGCGCTCCGGTGTTTCGTTCCCGATGCCAAGCCCCTTCGCCTGCGCGACGGACCACTCACAACTGACCACGGACCACTGACGCCCCCGCGACTCTTTCCAGGAGCAAGCCCCATGTTTTCCGGCTCCCGTTTCTTTGGCCGCCCCGACCGTCCCCAACGCCGCCGCAGCCGCCAGGACCGCCGCGAGCGACAGCGCAAGCTGCTGGTTGAGAGCTTGGAAGACCGCAGGCTGCTAGCGACGCGAATTTGGGACGGAGGTGGTGGAGATAGTCTGTGGTCGACGGCGGCGAACTGGGACGGCGATGCAACGACTCCAGTTTCGGGTGACGCCCTCGTATTCGCGGGTGGCACTGGGCTTACTCCAATCAACGACCTGGTCGCGGGCCGCCAGTTTACCGCCATCACGTTCAGCGCTGGGGCCAGCTCGTTCGTCCTTTCCGGCAACGCCATCACGTTGACTGGCGCTGTCACCAACAATGGCAGCAACCTGCAGACGATCAACTTGGCCATGGTGATGAGCGCGACTAGGTCGTTCGACACTGCCTCGGGGAACTTGGCCGTCGGCGGGAGTCTCAGTGGCGGCGGGGGGCTGACCAAGGCGGGGCCCAACACCCTGACGCTCAGCGGCGACAACGCTTACAGCGGCGATACCTTGATCGACGGCGGCACGTTGCGAGCGGAGCACAACAACGCCGTGGGCACCGGAACGGTGCAACTGCGCGCTACAGGTTCGACCATGGAACTTGCCCAGGGGATTACGATCAGCCGACCTCTCAGCGTGCTCAACAACGGCGACAACAAGGTTCTGCGACTGCAGAACGGTGCGGTTTCAGCCGAGTACGCGGGAGCAATCACGATTTCCGAGTTCGGGGCCGGCAATTTCGACCTGATCGCCGACGTGAGTGGGACACTGAGCGTGTCCGGTACCATCGGCGGCGGCTCTGCGGGGATCGTCAAGTTGGGCGCGGGCACGCTCGTGCTGAGCAATCCGGCGAACAACTACACGGCCGCGACGAGAATTCAGAATGGCGTCCTGAAGTTGGGGGCGGACGACGTGCTGCCAAACAACGCCAGCAACCAGATCCCACTGTATCTCGAGCCCATAACCGATGGCGCGACGGCGACGCTCGATCTTGCCGGGCACACTGACGCCATCGACAGCCTGACGCTCGGTTCCGGTGCGCCTGGGGTGGCCGGACTGACGGCTCAGATCATCGACAGCGTCGGCGGTGGGCTGCTGCGTCTGGAAGGGGCCTCGGCGCAGTTCACCTACAACCGAGGCAGTGTCGCTGTCCACAACGGTTCAGCGACGATCTCCGCCGGTCTCGACTTGAACGGCTTCAATCGCACGTTTGGCGTCAACGATAGCAACGTGACCACGGAGGAATTGGTCATCTCCGGCGTGATTCAGGACAGCAGCGGGCCCGCCGGGATAACCAAGTCCGGCGCGGGCGAATTGGTCCTGTCGGGGGACAACACGTACCGGGGAGCGACCGCCGTGAACAGCGGGACGTTGGTGGCCCGCCACGCGAACGCGTTGGGAACCACGGCCGGGAGCACGACGGTCACCGACGGCGAAACGCTGACCATCGACAACGTGACTTCGCCGGAGGCAATCTCCATTGAAGGCGAAACAGGGAGCGGCGCTCTGCGAGGTACGGGAACCGCCGCGGTCACGGGCACGGTGACGCTGACCGCGAATAGCAGTATCGGAGCCCCCGGCTCCGGCGACACGCTGACCCTATCCGGGCCGGTCATGTCGTCCAATAATTCGGCCTTGACCAAAGTCGGCGCTGGCACGGTCGTGCTGGGCAGTACCGACAACAGCTACGGCAAGACGACGATCTCGGCCGGCACTCTCCGGCTTGGCGCCAGCGGCGTGATCCCGGAAGGCGCGGACATCGGGGCCCTCGACATCAGCGCGTCTGCGACGCTGGACTTGGCGGGTCACGACCAGAAGGTCAGCGGTCTCACGGGTTCCGGGACGGTGGACAACAGTGCGGTGGACGCGGCGACACTGACCCTCGGCACGGGAAACGACAACGACATCTTCGAGGGGGTCGTCACGGACACCGGCGGCACGGTGAATCTGACCAAACTTGGCAGCGGAACCCAGACGCTGCAGGGGGCCCAGCCATTTACCAACAGCGGGCTGACTCTCGTTACCGCGGGGACATTGAAACTGGCGGCCAGGAACAAACTCGCGGCCGGCAGCACGCTCGAGGTGGCCGGGCTCACCGCCGAGTTCTCCGTGAACGAGTTGACTGGCAGTGACCCGGCTCAGACGGTCGCCGGCGTCACCCTGACCCAGGGCACGATCACCGGTGGTTCTGACGCGCTGGTCAGCGCCAGTCCCTTCGCGCTGAAAAAGGGGATCGTCAATGCCAACCTGGGCGGCGCCGCCGGGGTGAGCAAGACCACGGCGGATACGGTGGTCTTGCGGCACGACAGCTCGTACACGGGGGTCACCTATGTCACGGCGGGAACGCTGGAACTGCGCGACCAAGCCACCCTGGGCAGCCCCGGCGACAATACGGTCGTGTCCGGCGGCGCGACGCTGCACGTGAACAATATCGCCACTGCGGAACCGTTGGTGCTGAACGGTCTGGGCTTCGCCGCCGCCGGTGCGCTGACGGCCGAGGGGGCAAATGCGGCTGTCAGCGGCAGCGTGACGCTGGCGTCGGACGCCAGCATTGGCGTGGCGGCGGGCGGGGTCTTGGCGTTGAGCGGCCAAGTGACCGGTGCTGGCGGGTTGACCAAGGTCGGCGCCGGCCGCTTGAACCTGAGCAACACGGCCCAAACGAACGACTACGCCGGAGACACGATCATTAGCGCCGGGACGCTGCTCATCAACACCTCGGCGCCGGTGACCAACAACGCGAACCAGATCCCCGACGGGCCCGGCAAGGGTAATGTCGTGGTGAACGGCACCCTGGACCTGTCTGGCGGCAACGAACGCATCAACGGGCTGAGCGGCTCGGGCTCCGTCGACCACTCGGGGTCGGGCGCGCGAACGCTAACCGTGGGGTTGAAGGACCAGACCAGCAGTTTCGGCGGTACTCTCCAGGATACAGGGACGGGCACACTCGGACTGACCAAGACGGGCAGCGGCACGCTGACGCTGTCCGGCGGCAACACGTACGCCGGCGAGACCACGGTACAGCAGGGGATTCTCGTCCTCGGCAGTGCCACTGCGTTGGGAACGGCTGTTGGCGGGACGACCGTGGACAGTGGAGCCACGCTGTCTCTGCAGAACGGCCTGGCGTACGCCGAGCCCCTGACGCTAAATGGAACGGGATTCTCCGGCAGCGGGGCGCTGCGCAGCGCCGCCGGCGCCAACACTTGG
>CAIYOB010000604.1 GCA_903927685.1 uncultured Planctomycetaceae bacterium | reverse complement strand
TCGGGCAGCCAGGCGGGATCGAGGTCCGTGTCCGGCGAGGCCTGCGTGAGCTGCACCACGCCGCTGCCGTCGCCGTTCATGGCAAAGATGTGAAAACTGTCCTGGCCATCGTGCCGCATCGCGAAGACGATCCGCCTGCCGTCATAGTCCACGTCCAGGTCGCGGGCCACGCCGTCCGGGGCGGTCAGCAGCGTCTGCACGCATCCGCCGCGGCCGAAGTCCACCGTCTTGATCGCCGCGCCGGCGCGGACGCCGTTGGCGCTGATCTCGCCCGGCTGAAAATCGGTGCCCGTGTTGTGGTGGTCGGGCGCATACTGTTGCCGTTCGACGAACAGGATCGGCGTGCCGCAGACCAAGGGGTTGGCCAGCAATGCCTCGCGCTGCAACTGGCGAAACGCGGCGCGGGTCGCGGCGCCTGCCGCCGGCTGCTGCTGGAGCGCATCCAGTCGGCGGAGGAACCGGCTCCCGTCCGGATAGCGAGGGCCGAACTGGGCGAGCAGATCGTCGATCGCCGCGCGTAGTGTCGCCGGCGTGCCGCGATCGGCGAATGTCAGCGCAGGCGGTTCGTCCGCCTGCGCGACGACGGTCAGAGCCAGCGCCAGGACAAGGCAGCTCATCGGTTATTTGATCGTTCGGGCTTCGACGCCCGCGATCTCGCGGTTGGCGAACTCGTCGGTAAAGAACCACTCCTGGTACAGGCGTTCGACCTGTCGCAGATACCCGTCGACCGACGACTTGGTCAACGTCGGCGTCACCCCCTTGGGACGATCCTCGTCGCGGATCGGGGGGCGAATGCGGTCTGCCGGCGGCTGGTAAGCGGGGTCATAGACGAACGCCGGCAGGTTGTCTGCGGGCAGGAGATGCCGCCACAGGAATGCCTGCATCTTGTCCTCGGCCGGCACGGCCTCTTGAACCAGTTCGCGATCGCCGAGCTGCGCACTGCCGATGACCGTGACGTTGACCGGCTTTTCCGTTTCCGCCAAGCTGGTCTTCAACTGCAACCCCACCACCTCCTGTTTGGCTGCCAACGTGGCGCCAGGCGATTCCAGTCCCGGTGGCAGATCCTTGAAGCTCAGCTTGATCGGCCCGTCGAAACCGTCCTTGCGGAGCACGAACACGGTCACATTGGCAGCTCCCTTGCTGGGCATGATGATCCTGGAAGGAATCACCCGCAACGCGAAATCGGGCTGCGGCTGACTGATCCGAAGCCGATAAGCGTATTCCTTGCCTGCGCGGCGCGGCGTATCGCCGATGTGCACATAGTACTTTCCGTCGGCGGGCAGCTTGACCATCAGGTAGGAATCGGCGTGATCCGTGTTCAGGCCCGACCCCGCGTCGTAGTGATCATCGTTCAGGGCGATGATCTTGCCGTCGGGGCCCGTGACTTTGACAAAGGAATCATACGGGGAGCCGAGCCGGCGGGCGTGCACTTCCGCCACGACGGTCTCGCCGGCCTTGCCTTCCACCTCGAAGACGTCCCAGTCGCCCGGCCGATCCGCGCGGCCGTTGACGATGATCGGCAGCGTCACCTTCTGCGCCTGGGCCGGTTCGTCATTGGCTTCCTGGTCCAGGCACTCGGGCAGCGTATCCCGGGCGAACGGCAGGAAGTTGGAGACCAGGGGCCCCGCGGTGGCGGCAATCCAATGCACGCCCGGCTTGGCATCCGGGGGCGGGGGAGCCAACGTCGCCTTGTCCAGATTCCAGCCGTTCATCTCCAGCTGAACCACCTCGCCCACGCGTCCGCCCAGCGGAAAGATGCTGGTCACAAACGGCAGTTCACCGATGGTAATCCGATAGACGAAACTCTCGCGTCCGCGGAACAGCGCCTCGTTGATTGTGAGCACATACTCGCCGTCCTCGGGAACCTCGTAATAGATCAGGGGATCAGGATTGGAGCGGTAATCGTCGTTATAGGCGACCTCCTTGCCGTCGGCGTCGTACAGCCTCATTACGGCTTGGAACCAACCGGGAACGCCATCCGGGACGTAGGGCACCAAGTCCCGGGCCTTGGCGGAGATGACCAGCCGCTGCCCCTTGTTCGCGGGAAAACGATACCGATTCACCTCGCCCGCCGCGATCTGGCCGTTCATCGTGCACGGCACGCCGATCCGCACCTCTTCTTCTTCCCGCGGTCGTTTGCGTTGCGCCAGATACTCCTTGCCCAGCACCGGGAGCTTCATGGTCTTCATCGGCCGGCGAGCGACCTCGGGCACCTGGCCGACGTAGAAGGAGAGCGAGTTGGAGATCCCTCGCTTGGTGATTACCCTGATCTCGCGCCGGCCCGGCTTGGCATTGGGGTCGATCGTCACCTCGGCAAAGACGAGTTCGGTTTGGGAACGAACGGCCGGGTCGCGTTCGTCCTCGGCAAAGACCTTTTCGATCCGTTCGATCAGTTTCTGCTTGGCCAGTTCTTTCTCGGACTTGGGAGGTTCGCTCTTGGCCTCGCCCGGCTTTGCCTCGCTGGGTTTTTCCAGGTTCGCATTGCATTTGGTGCAGACGGTCGCGTCAATCGCGTTGGCGCTGCCGCAAATCGGGCAGATCAGCGAGGCGACCGCATTGGGTCCGGCATCGGGGCCGATCGGCGCGGGAAACTCGAGCGAGGCCATCGTGGCCACCATCGCGTCCTCCACGACCGTCTCCGGCTTCTTCAATGCCTGCAGTTGCTGGCCCAGCAACCCCATCTCCTGGTTGTCCAGGACACGGCAGTATTCAACCAGCCGCACGGTGACGCCTTCCCCGCTGACCACCAAGTCCGAGGCATAGGCGAGTCCCTGCCCCCCCAGCCTGATCGGGAACGTGGTGCCCTGCTGGCCGCCGGCGGGATAGACGTAACCGATATACTGGCTCTGCGCCCAGGCCGCAGATGCTGTGGCGACGAATGTGGCCAGCCCGAGAATGGCGAAACGAAATCTATTCATGGTATGCTCCCTTGGGATCGGGGATTGCCGATCAGAGGCCGCAACAACCCAGTCCGCCCTAATCTTTCACCTTACAGGATCTCTTCCAGCAGTCCCGCCGCTTTCATGCCTTCGTTTTCCGTGTCCAACACGTAGGCATCCAGCCCCCAGGGGTGCGGCAACTTGGCGGCGGCGTCGATGCCGGCCAGCAGATAGATGCTGCCCAGCAGGTCCGTCGGATAGACGGGCCTTTCCTTGACTTTGGCACCCACCTCGTCCGACGAGCCGACGA
Source organism: uncultured Planctomycetaceae bacterium (assembly GCA_903927685.1). Next base: position 5,635 of record CAIYOB010000604.1, on the reverse strand, counting down.
TGCGGCCGCCCTTGAATCCGCCGCCGGCAACCAGGACGGTGAACACATCCCCGTGATGATGGCGTCCGCCGTTCCACGGTGGTTCCCAGGAGACCTTCGGCGTCCGGCCGAACTCGCCGGTGCACCAGACCAGGGTGCTGTCCAACAAACCGCGACCCGCCAGATCTTCGAGCAGCGTCGCCACTCCCTGGTCCAGCATCGGGCACTGGCGCTGCATCGTCGCGAAGTGGTTCGAGTGCGTGTCCCAGCCGCCGGGGAAGCTAATCGTGATGTAGGGCACACCGGCCTCGACCATCCGCCGCGCCGCCAGGCACTCCTGCCCGAACGTGTTCCGGCCGTAGCGGTCGCGAAGTTCCGAAGGTTCGTTCGCCAGGTTGAACACTTCCCTTCCACTGCCCAAGATCAAGCCGTAAGCCTTCTGCCGAGCCTCCTCGACGGTCGCCATCTCCGGGGCGTCCGCCACGCCGTAACCCAAGAGATTGACCTTGTCGACCAATTCGCGGCGAGCCTTTTGCCGCCCATCGTCGATTCCCCGGTTGACAATTCCCTGGACCTCGAAGCGGTCCGCGTTGGGGTCGCCACCCGTCGCAAACGGTTTGTACGCAGGTCCCAGGAAGCCCTCCTCGGAGAACCGGCCTGCCGCCTGGAGCATGACGATGTACGGCGGTACCAGTCCCTTGTACACGTCTCGCTTGAAGTAGGTGAAGATCGCACCCACGCTGGGGTACGCCAGTCGCCCGCCGGGAAGGTGCCCGGTCTGCATCAGGTAGGCCGCCGTCTCGTGGCCGTTGTTGCCGTGCGTCATGCTGCGGATCAAGGAGTACTTGTCAGCATGCTTCGCCAGTTTGGGGAACAACGAGCTGAGTTGGATTCCGTCCACGTTGGTGGGGATGAATCTGTCCAGCGAACCCAGGTAGTCGTAGCCCGTGCCGGGCTTCGGATCCCAGGCATCGTTCTGCGACATCCCGCCCCAGAGGAAGATCTGGATGACCGACTTGGTCTGGCCTTTCTTGGCCTTGGCATTGGCCGCCGTGTCGCGGGCGGCCCGTTCATCGGCCAGGATCTGCTCCGGCGTCTTCTGGGGCTCGGCCGCGTAGGCGCGCGCGCCCAGGCCGGCGGCGGCGATCAGGCCCGCCGTGCTTGCTGCGCCGCGCCGCAGGGCCTCGCGCCGCGAGAGCTGCGATTGGTTTTCCGGATGATGGTAGGTGCTCATGCTTTCAGTCCTCCTTCTACTCTCCCGTGGGTGGTCGTGCCAGGAAATGGACCTTTTCGCGTCGTGCCCGACGCTTCGGTAGTCATCAATGCCGCAGCAGAAACTCGGGGCTGTTGATCAGCGCCCAAGCGAGATCGATCCAAGCGTCCCGCCCTTTGGCCGCCCCGATCTTGACGTGTTCCTCCGCGGCCTTGATGTCGCTATCGGTCGGCAGCCGCGAGAGGATCGTCAGGTAGAGTCTTTCCGCAATTTCGCTCGGCGTGCCGCCCGCGGCAAGCAGTGCCGCGAGCTTGGGACCGGTCTGCAGCTTGTTCTGGATGGTGGCCGAATTCAACATGTGCAACCACTGAGGCGAGGCCAGTTCGCTGACCCGCTCGTCTTCCATCCCCGTCGACCGCGAAGAGCGTCCGAACAGCGTCAGGAAGGAATCGGTGATGCTGCCGTCGGCCAACGCCACGGCGGGCATATCCTGGGGAATGTAGGTGAACGGTTCCGGCACGGCGCTGGTGTACAGGTCGGTCGTGCCGGTGATTCGATTCAGCGCGTCGATCAACACCTCGGCCTCCACACGCCGCAGCAAGTAGCTGGCGAAGTTGGCTTTGGCTTCCGGCGTCTGGAGCCGGGGGATCGCAGAGAACTGGTAGGTGGTCGAGGTGAAGATCAGCCGCTTGAGGTGCTTCATGTCATAGCCGCTGGAGACCAGTTCCTGCTCCAGGTAGGCCAAGAGTTCCGGGTTGCTGGGTGGATTGTCCTCTCGGAGGTTGTCCGGCTCGTGGATGATGCCGCGGCCCATCGCCCAGGCCCAGGTTCGATTGGCGATCGCCTTGACAAACCAGGGATTCTCCGGGCGGATCAGCCACTCGGCAAACACCTCCCGCGGATCGCGGTTGGGCGGAATCGTGATCTTGGTTCCGTCCGGAAAGACGGCTTCCAGCGGCCCGTTCTCGCTCAGCGGAGCGGCCAACGCCTGCGGAATCAAGTTAGTCGCAGTGACCGACTTGGCCACGGCGTCGACTCCCGGTGCGACGCTGCCGGGCACGGCGACGGATTTCAGCGGATCCCAGAAGACGATCTCTTCTTTCCATTCGCTGGTGGGCTTGTAGCCGACCTGCGTGAAGAACGCGGCCATGCCCGCCCGACGGTCTTCCGGCCAGAGGTGGACGCGGGTGCCCATCAGGGCCAAGCTCACCGCGGCGGCGATACCCTCCGGAGTCTTGTCCTGGATGGCGCGGTAGAAGTTGACCGGCCCCACGCGGAAATTGCTGCCGCTGGAGGTCAGCAGTTCCCGGGCGAACTGGTCGTAAGGTTTGTTCCTGGCAATCGACTCCCACACCCAGCGATAGTAGGCCTGGGCCGCGTTGGGCCAGAGTTTGACGGGGAACTCGGCCTTGATCTTCAGGATATCACTCCATTTCATCGCCCAGTAATCCACGTGCGCGGACTGGTCCAGCAGCTGGCTGATCAAGGCGCTGCGCTTGTTCGGGTCCGCATCCTGGATGAACGCCTTGGCGTCTTCTGCGGACGGCAGCTTGCCCGTCAGATCCAAGTACGCGCGCCGGATGAACACCGCGTCGGTGCACAGAACCGGCTTGATGCCCAAGGCGTTCAGTTTGGCAAACACGATTTCATCGATCCGGTTCACCGGCTGCGGCGGAACGGGACTCTCCATGATGCTCACCACCTGCCTGGACGCGACCAGTCGATAGAGGGCGGCCTTTCCCTGCTCGGCCAGGGTCCGCTTGTCTTGTGCGACTTTGACGGCCGCCGTGTACGCAGCCCGGGTCTGCTCGGCTCTCTCCTTCAGGGGCACGGCCGCGGCTTCGGCCTGCTGGGCAGCCTGTTCATCCGCGACGTTGGTTTCCTTGGCCGCAGCGATCCGTTGTTTCAGGTTGGCCAGCGCCTCTTCGGCCGATTTCTTCCGGGCTTCGGCCCGAGCCAATTCCTGGGCGGCCGTGTTGGCCTTGACGGCCGCTTGCTCCAACGTCTGCGCCACCGGGGCCAAAGCCGCCTTGGCCGCATTGGCGGCGTTGCGTTTTTCGGCGGCAGCCGCAGCGGCCTGTTGGTTGGCCGCATCGAGTTGGGCAAGTTCCCCGGCTGCTTGCTGGGCGGCCTGCTGGGCGGCGGTCGCGGCGGCCACCAGGTTCTTGGCGCTGGCCAGGGCCTCGTCCGCTGTTTTCTTCTGCGTTTCGGCTTCGGCCAGTTTCTGGGCAGCGGTCGTGGCCTGCGTCTGCGCTTGCTGCTCGCCCTGCTGCAATTGCGTCAGGGCGGCCTGGGCTTCATCGGCCGTTTTGCGCTGGGCGGCCGCGGCCGCCGCAGCCTGTTGCTTTTCCGCGTCCGGCTTGGCGGCATCCTCGGCGACCTGCTTGGCGGTGGCCGCCGCAGCCTGCGCTGCCTGCTCGGCAGCTTGAGCTGCCGCGACGGCCGCGGCCACCTGGTTCTTGATGTTCGCCAGCGCCTCGTCGGCCGCCTGTTTCTGGGCCTGCGTTTCGGTCAGCTTCTGGGCGGCGGCCGTGGCGGGAGCCTGCGTTTGTTGTTCAGCCTGCTGGGCCTGAGCCAGGGCGGCCCCGGCATCCGCCACTGCCTTGCGTTGGGCGGCGGCTTGAACTGCCGCCTGGTTCTTTTCTGCCGCGGACTTCTCTCCGGCCTGAGCGGCTTGTTCGGCGGCCTCGGCAGCCGCGATGGCCGTAGCGACCCGGTTCTTGGCGTTCGCCAAGGCCGCTTCGGCCATGGTCTTCTGCGCCGTCGCCCGGACCAGCTTTTGGGCCGCGATGTCGGCCAGTTTCTGCTGTGCCTTCTGGGCTGCCTGCGCTTGGCCCAACGCTACCTTGGCCTCGTCGGCCGCCTTCCGTTTCGCAGCGGCGTCGGCGACAGCCTGCTGCTTCTGCTCGTCGGACCTGCCGGCACGCTCGGTCAAGGCTTTGGCCGCGGCTTCGGCCCCTTGCGCGACCTGTTCCGCTGCTTGCGAAGCGGTGGTGGCTGCCGCGACTTGGGTCTTGGCATTGGCGAACGCCTCGTCGGCCGCCTTCTGCAGGGCCGGGGCATCAGCCAGATTCTTGGCGGCGGTACTGGCCTGGGCCTGGGCTTGCTGCTCGTTCTGCTGGGCCTGGGCCAGGGCCGCTTTCGCCGCTTCGGCGGCCTGGCGTTTGGCCGTCGCGTCGTCGGCGGCCGCCTTCTTTTCCTCCGGGGACTTGGCCGCGTCCTCAGAGACCGCCTTGGCGGTGGCCTCGGCCGCCTGGGCCGCCTGTTCGGCCGTCTGGTGAGCCGCGTTGGCGGCAGCGACCTGAGTCGTGGCGTTGGCCAGGGCCTCGTCGGCCGCCTTCTTCTGTGCCGGGGCTTCGGCCAGCTTCTGCGCGGCGGCGGTGGCCGCGGCCTGCGCTTGCTGCTCGGTCTGCTGGGCTTGAGTCAAGGCCGTCTTAGCGGCGTCGGCCGCCTGACGTTGGGCTGCGGCTGCGCCCGCGGCCTGCTGCAACTCTGCCTCAGAAACCGGCTTGGCGTTGGCCTCGGCAGCCAACGCCGCCTGTTCGGCAGCCTGATGAGCCGCCGTGGCAGCCGCGAGCAGATTATTGGCGCCGGCCAGGGCCTCGTCGGCGGTCTTTTTCTGCAGTTCGGCGTCGGCCACCTTCTGGGGAGCCGCCGCGACTTGAGCGGTCGCTTGCTGTTCGTTCTGCTGGGCGCGGGCCAGACCGGCTTTGGCGGTATCCGCCGTTCGGCGCAGGGTGGCCGCCTGCGTCGTGGCTCGCTTGGCTTCCTCGTCGATCCTGTTGGCCGCGTCGGCGGCGGCCTTGGCCGCGGCCTCCGCTTCCTTCGCCGCCTTCTCGGCGGCGTCATACGCCTGTTGCAGCGGAGCAGCCGCGGCCTTGGCGTCGGTCAACGCCTGATCCAACGGAGGCTTGGCGTTGGTCGCGTTGGTCAACGCCTCGACAGCGGCCGGCAAGTTGGCCTCGGCCTGCTGCAACTCTTTCACGCCCGGCTCGCCAGCCAGGTTCTTCGCATCCGTGGCCTGCTGCCGTTTGGCGTTCGCGTCCTTGCTCGCGTTGGCGAATGCGGTGTCCGCCTCCTGCATGGTGGCCCGAAGGGGCGCCAGTGCCGCTTCTGCCTCCTTGGCTGCCGCCTCGGCGGCATCGTAGTCCGCCTTCGCCTTGATCTCCGCGTCAATTCCCGGCTGCGCGGTCGCCGGCGCCGGTTCCTCCCCGGCCTGGGCGGCGACACAAAGGGAAGTCGCAAGGGCAACCAAGAAGGGCAAAATGTTCCTGATTCTCATCGCAAATCGCCTCGAAGTTGAACCGTTGAACGCGATTGTCAGAACCCGATGGAGCCGTGCATCACCGACGCATGCAATCGCACGGCAAGGGCTTTGGTAGCTGTATATCCTGAATTGATCAAAGAAGGATATCAGCCGCAGGTTGGATCTAAGGGTAGGCT
>CAIYOB010000603.1 GCA_903927685.1 uncultured Planctomycetaceae bacterium | reverse complement strand
GGAGACGCTTCCCTGCAGCGTGTTCTTGACCCGGATACTCGCTCCCTCGACGCGGGCGCCGAACGGGTGCAGGTAGGCGACCGCGGCCTGGGCGAACGCGATCTCGCTGGTTTCCTTCTGGTCGAACGCCTCGTCGATGTCACTGGAACTGGTGCTGAGCGTGAACTGGTTGTCGAGCAGCAGCTTCCAGTCGTCGGCCAGCAGCGAATTGGCTTGGATCAGGTCCAGCAGGGCCCGCACCCGGTCGAACTGGGCGGCGGGCACCAGGGCCGCGGCGAGTTGATCGTCGGTGGCGGCAGCGGTCAGCTCGTACTCCGACAGCACCAAGTCGGCCGCCGCCACGTCGCGGTCCAGCAGCAGGGATTGGTAACGGCGGGCGTCCAGCGACAAGGCGAGAGCGACCGCCAGGTCTTCGTCGCCCGAATCGGCGTTCAACTTCTTGGACAAGCCGACCAACCGGTGGTAGGCCTGCGTCACTTCCGCCTGAGTGCTCCCCAGGTCGATCCCGAACGCGTCCGCCAGGGCGAAATTGGCGTCCCGCTCCAGATCTTGGATGTTCCGCAACGCACTCCGCGCATCCTGGAGGAACGCGGAGAACTGTTCGATGGGATTGCCCCCCTGCTGGACCGTCTCGATCTCCACCCGCGGATTGGCTCCGCCCTCCAAGTCCGTGGCGTCCCCTTGCAGCGGCGGGACATCCGTGTTCCCCAGCCCCGTGAAGACGACCTGCCAAGGACCTCCCGCCGGCCCGCTGACGGTCAGTTCGTCCAGACCCGGCAGCGCCTGCAGTTTGGCGCGAACCAGGTCGGCCGTGGCGTTGAACGGCATGGCCTCCGTCGTCTGGAGCGATCGGCCGCCGCCCGGGTCGAAGCGGAGCGCGAAGGTGCCGCCCGTCGGTTGTCCGCCGTCGGTCGCCAGGTGGATGGTCTGCGACTCGGGCGTTCCGCCCACCAATTCCAGCACGCTCTTGTCCACCAACGGCAGTTTGGCGCCGCCGGCGCTGTCGGGGCTGGCCAGGTTGCTGACCATCCCGGACAAGCCGCTCAGAATCATGTCCAGCGAGATGCCGCGGAAGTTCAGCAGCTGGTCGAATCCGACCAGCCGGATGTTCTTGGCAAAGCTCTGAACAAAGTCGACCAAAGATGCGCCCGCCGGGATCATCCGCGGATCGTTGTTGCGGTTAAACGTAGCGCTGATCAGGGCCCGTTCGCCGGGAAGATTCCTCGCGGCCCCTGCCGCTACAACCGGCAGATAGACATCGAAACTGCTCGTGCGGCCCAGGCGCGTCGGGGTGATCAGGCCGCCCTCGGTGTCGGCTGCCAGGGCCCCGACGCCGAGCACGCCCTCGGCTCCCAGGCGAAACGCGGCATCGTAGGAAATCCGGCCTTTGTCGATCAGCATCCCCAACGGGCCGATGTTCAACTCCAAGTCGAATGGCTGGCCGCTGATCAGTTCCAACTGGCCGTCGAAGCCCGGATCCTTGACGAAGAACTGCCCGCTGCCGTCCAGCCCGAACACGAAGGTCAGCGCCAGATTCGACCGCAGCGTCACCGGCTGACTGGGGCGAGCCCCCGCAGGCACCGAACCGCCGAACGAGCCGAGCAGATTGCCGCTGACGGACACCTGCTCATTCAAGTCGGCCAGTTCCAGCCGCACCAAGAACTCGCGTCCGCTGCCCGTGGGCGACGCTGATACGTTGGGGAGGTTCAGGATGTCCGACGTGGTGACCACGGAGCCGGGGCCGAACAGGGCAGCCACATTCCCCTGGAGCTCCGTGCGGATCAATCGCGGCAGGTCGAGGTTGCCGGTGCCCCAAATTTGGGCCAGCGACTTGTCGACGAACGGCAGATTGCCGATCGTGCTGGCCAACTGGCGGATTTGCGTCTGCAGATGGGCGGACCACCCGGCAAACGCGTCCAAACCCAGGACCAGTGCCTCCTCGTTGGTCTGCGGCGCGTCGCCGGCCAGGTATCCCGTCACGCCCGTGACGGGGATGGGCTGCGACGGATCCCAATCCGGGATCGCCTTGCGGACGCCGGTGGCGAGCGAATGGAACATGAGCTGCGAGGACTCGCCTGTGCCCAGGTCCTCCAGGCCAAGCAGATGGCCCAATTCATGGAGGGTCACCGTCAGCAAGTCGTACCGGCCGCTCGCCGGACTTGCGGCACCGGCCGCCAGGGACCCACCCGGCCCCGGGATCGGGAACTCGGACGCCTCGCTCGGCGTGGCATCGACGAACCATCCCAAGCCGGCGGCCGTGGGGTCGAGGTAAATCGTCCCGTTCTCGTACGCCTTGCCCAGGACGCGGCCCGGCAGGTCGACGACGCGGACATTGAGGTCCTCCAGCGACAGCGGGCTCGCCTGGCCCAGCGGCGAAGCCTTCCATTGGGCGACGGCCTCACGGACGACGGCCAGCAACTCCTCGGCCGGCAGCCCCACGTAGGCCGGGCTCTCCGAGACCGGCACCGCCACGGTTCCCTCGTCGGCCGACAGCGTGTTGGGCGCCTGCGTAAAGAACTCCTCATTCAGCTTGAAGAACTGGGCGTCCCCCTTGTCCTGCCGCTCGGCGGCTTCGGTGACCCGATCCTGCAGCACTTCGCCAAAGCCGCCGTACACCGTGACCGTGTGAACCCGCCCCTCGGCGTCGGTGGTGCTGAAGCGGGTCACGTTGCTGCCCAACGAGGTGATCGAAACCTCCGTCGTCACCTCAGAAAAGTCAAACGTGTCGGCCTCGCCGTTGGTGTAGACGACATCCTGCCCCCAGCCGTCGACGAACACGAACGTGTCCTGATTGCCGCTGCCTACGAGAACGTCGTTGTGGGCGGTGCCGGCCACCTTCTCGACGGACCTGAGCGTCGAGGTCGCAGCGACGCCCGGTATCTCGTCGACCTTCACGCCGACCGCAACGAAAACCTGTCCGGTGGCCGTGTTGCCCTGTTCATCCAGGATCGTGTAGCTGAACGACTCGACGCCAGTGAAGCCCCCGGCCGGTGCGTAAGACAGGGTCAGCGGCGCGTCGGGACTCGCCTGCTCCGGAGTCACCGTCCCGCCGCCGGCCACTGTGAGCGGTGTGCCCGCGACCAACGGTTGGCCTTCGATCGCAATGATCTGCACCAAGTCCCCGTCCCGGTCGTGATCGTTCCGCAGAAGATCGAGTGCGGTCGGCTTGTACGCCGCGTCGCCCGCCGTCCTCTTGGCAACGCCCACGATGTCCACCGTGGCCGTCGGAGCTTGTCCAGCCCCATCCACGAGCGTTTCCGTGCGGATGTTGGCATCGCTGGAGACGAGCCGCGGCCGGTTGGCGGAGCCGGACGGAAAGGTCAGCTTCCACGTGTGCGTATATCCGGTCCGCGGCGTCGCCAACTTTTCGACGTCCACGTCGGGGATCGTGGCAATCGATTCCAGCGCGGATTCCAGGGCCGCCGCCGACGCGTTGTACGGGATGTCCTGGGCCGCGGCTCCGTTCAGAATCACATCGAACTTGCCGCCCGTCTTGTCGTGCGACAGGTATTGGACGCTGGCTTGTCCCCGGACCCCGTCCAGCAGCGTGCGGACCTGAGCCGCGCCGCTGGCGACCGTCAACAGCTCGACGTTGGGATCTGACGTCCCCACGTCGACGAACGTAATCAGCCACGGGTCACCGGCGGTCCCCCGCCCCCGCACGCTGACCTCGTCGATCCCGGCCAGTGCTTCCAGAGCCTGTTTGACCTGACCGGCGGAGGCGTCGGCGACCAACGGGATCGTGTCGGCCGTGCCGTACCTCAGTCGGAACGTCCCGCCGCCGGAAATGACCTCCTGGACCTCCTGGACCGGATTGATGCCGTCCTCGACTTCGACGACAAACTTGTCCGTGGCAGTCAACGATGCCGTAGCCAGCTTGGGAACGACCGACGTGCCGGGGACCGGGAAGAGGATATCCCAGTACCCGCCAGCCAGGGTCGTTGCGCCTTCCGAAGCGGACCCCGAACCATCGCCGATCAGCGTCGCGCGGACCAGCTGGAACGCCTCCCGGTTCAGGGCGTCGACGGCCTGCCGAATCGTGGTCGTCGCCGTCATCTGAACTTCCACCGTATTGCCTGTCACAACGACGGACGTGCCGACGCCGCTGCCCTGCACCAAACGAACGGTCAGGCCGTTGCCAGCGAAGCCTTCCGCCTGAGCCTCCAGGCGGATCCGGCCGCCGCCAGCCAGGCCCGATGCATGGCCGCCAATCACGCTCACGTTCGCGACGCTGTTCAGATCCCGCAACGCCTGGACGATGTCGTCCGCCGACGCCGTGCGGGCCAGCGAAGCGGTCGTCTCGCCGCCCAGCGTCAGCGTGAACGCCCCCGCAGAAGCGGTTTCGTGCAGACGCTGGACTTCGGTCGGAATCCCCAGATATGTGTCGTCCGCCGTCACGTTCTCGAGGTCGAAAGTCACCGCGCCGGTGAACGTCAAGACCCACGGATCGTCGAAGCTCCCCGCCCCCGTCACGGCAACGTTCGTGACCCCAGCGGCAGCCACCGCCTGCCGGACTGTCTCCGCGGTCGCATTGAAGGGAATGAACGGCGTCACAAGGCGATCGCTCAGGACCAGGGCAAATCCGCCGCTGGGTGCGTTGTTCCACACGCGGACCGTCTGCTGAACCGGATCCGCCTCGACGCTGCTCAGGAACTGGACGAGTCCCGCACTGTCCACGGACCACGCGGCCGGCCGCCAATGGGCCAGTCCGGCGTCCGCATAGCTGATCAACCACGTCCCGGAGACGGGTCCGTCAGTGACCTGCAGGTTGCGGAGCGATGGAACCGCCTCGAGCAAAGCGGCCCGCAAGTCGTCGGCCGCGGCGTCGTGGGGCACGGCGGACGTGGCGGCTGAGGAGAACGAAAAGCCGGTAGGCGGCAGGGTCTGGAAGCCCTCCGTGATCTGGACCGGACTGCCGTCGGGGCGAGTAATCCTCAACGTCTGCCCCACGGCCGTAGCCTGCAGCGGCTGCCCCGCCACGGCATTGATGGCGGCGGCCGTCCGTTGCGCCAGTTCCGTGACGCTCCGGACTCCCTGCGACACCACCTTGATGAACTTCGTACCGCTGTCGAAACTCAACCCCAGCGGCGCGATCGGCTTCACCAGAGTATCCAGACCCGTGTTGTCGTACCAGACGAGGTAGCGGGACGAGGCCGAATCGCCGATAGCGAACGTGGACCACTGCCGCACGTAGGGCTCGACGCTGCTCACCAGGTTGCTCTTGACGTCGACGAGCGTGTAGTCGGGCAGGGTCATGGTGAACGAGCCTTGCTCGCCCCCGACCTGAACCCGGTAGACGGCCGGATCGGACACCGTCGCGGTGCCGGCCGGACTGAGCGCGACCGACGAGGCGTTGGCCAGCGAGCTTGTGTCGAGCGTCAGGTTCAGGACCGGAACGCCCGGCGGGCCGAGCAGCTCGAGGCGGAACTGGGCCTTGCCGTCCGCGTCCGGCAGTCGGGTCACGCCCGCCGAGTCGATGTTGCCGAGTTTCTCAAGCTCCCTGCGAATCGACTCCGCGTCGGCATTTTGAGTCAGCTTCGCCTGTTCGTAGCCGTTGACTTTCAGGACGTAGGAGCCGGTGCCGGGGGCCACCGAGAGGATTCGTGTCAAACGGGCGCGGGCCGGCTGAGAAATCGAAATGCCGCCGTTCTCGGGATTGGCGGCCAAGTCGCCGGTGAACGAGTAGCCCTCGCGCGCGGGATTTCGAGCCCCGGCGACGACGTTGGTCGAGCTCGAGCTGAGCACGTCGGACGAGTTATCATCCAGGAAGAAGACTTTCCAGGGTTCTTCCGGCCGACCCAGCCCGGTGACCTCGATGTCACCCGTGTTGCCCAACTCCATCAGGGCCCGCAGGATGGCATCCGAGCTGTCGCGCGTCTTGTCCGCAAAGATGGTCTTGGCGTCAAGTTCCCCGGACGTCTTGCCTTTGAACGTCAGCCTGAACTTGGCGGTCAAGTCCTTCAGGTAAAACTCCTGGCTGGAACTCTCCGGCAGCACCACCGTGACCGGCAGGTCGTACCCGTCGTAGCTGATCGTGTCCGCGCCTTTGCGGCCGTCCACCTGGTCGCCGAAACGCAGGATCTGCCCTTGGTGAACGATGTAGTTCGCGTTGGCAGACGCCAGATTGAAGATGTTGTCGTCGTTGTTGCCGGTCAGTTGATCGCTGTACTGGGTCCCCTGGACCTTCAGCCCCCCGGTGATGGCGAACTTGCCTTGCGTCACGGTGCCGAAAGCCTCGTTGACGAATGGGATGTTGCCGAACCGATTGCCCTCGACGCCGGTGGCCGAGCCGAACTGCCAATTCAGCGGCAGCAGATTGGAGAAGAACGTGTCGACGATCCGGCCGGTGCCCTCGTAGACGTTGTATTCGGTCGCGCCGAAGTCGACCTTGACTCCCGTCTTCGCCGGATCGCGCGCGTACTGATTGGCGGACTGGAAGCGCGAATAATCCAGGACCGTCTGGTCACCGCTGATCGTCCCCTTCAGGCCGGCCCCGTTGACGAAGTGAAATGTGTTGACGCCGCTGCCGCCGATGATGTTCTCGACGTCGTTGGCAAAGAAGAGGTTGCCGGCGAAGTTCGAATCTGGAAACAGCTGCTGCAGGGTCTTCAGTCCCTTTTCCGAAACGAACCCTTGCGGCTGTTCCTGGCCCTTGCCGAACAGCCCGTCGGTCACGAGGACGAATTGCATTCCCGGCACGAGCGAGCCCGGCGACACGCCGATCCCGGCCGAGACGGCCAGATCGTCGAACAGGGATTGGAAGTCGGCCATGCTGGCGGAGTTGACTTCCATGATCACGAAGTCGAGATCCTGCTTGACTTCCGAGAAATCGAGCGTGTCGTAAAACTCGGGAAAATCGTTGAACTGGTTGGGATCCAGCGTGTTGGTGTCGACGACCACGTCGGGGTACTCCAACGCCGCTCCCAGGCCCCAGAACGTCGCGGCCACGCGGTAGGTGTCGGACCCCGTTCCGCCGGCCAACAGGTGCAAGCCGGGAGCCAGGCTGGGCACCGCGTCCTCGAAGCCCAGGGTCGTCGTCAAGTTGGTG
>CAIYOB010000602.1 GCA_903927685.1 uncultured Planctomycetaceae bacterium | reverse complement strand
GAACCCGAAGAAGTCGCAGACTTTGCCCGGCGGGATGAAGGTGGCGGCGCCGAAATCGCCCGTGAGAAAGGCCAGCCCGCTGAATGCGATTGTGCTCAATTGGGCCCGGTCGGAGATCGCCTGGTCGAGTGAATACTGGCCATGGCCTGACTTCCCCTGGCCGCGCTGGTCGGACGAACCCGGCTGAGCGGACGGGGTCTCGCGCTGGGAGCGGCGTTCCCCCGCCCCCCCGCCGGGTCGCGGCGGGCGGGAGCCGTCGCTTCCATCGCGGGACCGGTCGGGCGGCGGCGCCAGTTCCCGGAGTTTGTCCGGATCGAAGCCGGCCGCCCGGATGGCATCGCCCATGGCAGGGCCGCCCCGCAGGCCGGCCTGCCGGAACGCCTCGTGGATGGCCTTGGCCTGCTCCGCCGTCAGGCTGTTCGGGGCATACTTCGCCAAGATGGCCTTCACCTGTGCCTGCTGGGCTTCCGTGATGGGCGTGCTGTCCGCTGCCCCCCGTTCCCCGCGGGGCGCCCGCTCCATGCGGGACGGCTGTCCTCCCTCCGGCGGGGACATTTCCTGAGCCTGCGCCAATGATCCCACCCCGATACCGATTCCCGCGATTACGATAGCCAACCTGTTCATGTTGCCCTTCCTTTCTTTATTACTCCACCTTGACCCGGTAGAACACCGGAATTAGCGCTGACGTGTTCGTATGGCAGTTCACGGGCGGAGCCGCCGCAATCCCCGCCGCGACTGTCGTCGTGAAAGCGTCTTCCGCGAGATTTGTGGACCATTCCAGCGCATACGTCCTGCCGGCAACACTGGTCCAGGACACGACCACCGCCCGGAATCCACGGTAACCGCCGTGATCTGGAAAACCGACCCGGAATCCAGGGGATCGGTTCCAGCCAGGTATTCGGCCAGGCTGCAGGCATGGTCGCCATCCGCATCCCCCTGGGCACAGGAGTTTTCGTTCGTGGACGTGCCGTCGCCCCCGAAGAAACGGGCGCGCCACCAGTCCGGGATTCCGTCCCCGACGCTGTCGGCGGCCGGGGCAAACACACGGCAACCGTGAACCGTCGCGGGCGCACCGGCGGGACTGTATGTGACAGCCCCTTCGTCATCTGTCGCCGTAAGGAAATAGGAAACCACCCCGGCCGGCATGGCTGGCAGTGGGGCGCCATACGCCCCGTCACCTGCAAGCCCATCGCCGTGCAGGCCATCATCCGCCATGGCCACGGTGCTCCCGGCTGCCATGGCGACCCGCACCGACAGGCTGTCCAGATCGATGCGGGGATCACCCGCACCCCCGCGAAACTGGAACCTCAGGCCGAGATTGCCAACCCGTTCCGACGGTTGCAGTTCGTAGCGATACACCTGCCACCCGTGGTTGGTTCCGGTCAGTTCGCCCAGACGCGTGGCGTATCCCCCGCCGGCATCGAGTTGGAACGTCCACCCCATGTCGCCTGACAATCCGTCCGCCCACAGCCAGAACTCCACAACTCCCGACTGACCGCGGGCATCGATCCCGCCGGCAAGCGTGATCACGGAGTCGGACAGGTTCGTGGTGCCGAACTTGTATTCCAGTCCGCAGGGGTTGCCGTCCCCGTGGTTGGATCCCAGGCGTTGCTCGAAGGGGTTGCTGGCGCCGGACCATGTGACCGTCCACGGATTGTCGCACGCGTCGCCCTCCCACGGTTTCGTCTCGGTGGCCCGCATGGTTTCCAGGAACACAGTGTTCGTCTGGGCCAGCAGCGTCCCCGTGCCACAGGTAAGGAAGACCGACGCCACGGCCGAATCGTCCGTCACCCGCGCCGTGAGCCATGCGGCATCGGATGTCGTGGGCGCGCGGGGCGAAACACTGGGCGACGAAATCGCCGGCGGCAGGTTGATCGCCGCGGGGCCGGCGATCCCCCGTGTGATCATGCGCACCGCATAGAGAGAGCCGCCCTCCGTGGTCACGAACAGAAACTGCCGCTGTGCGCCGCCGAATTCGACATTGGTGGGCCGCTCGGGGATGGCAATGCGCTCCAGTTCCACGCCATTGGAGGCGAACACGCGCACGTCGTTCTCGCAGAAATAGAGTCGGCCCGCGGCGTCCAGGGTCATGCCGTCGCATCGCACGGAGGCGAAAGGCGTCTGTCCGCCCAGCGTGCCGTCCGGCTGGACAGCGTAGCGGTAGACCGTGGAGGCGCCCCAGTCGGCGACGTAAAGCGCCGTGCCGTCCTCCGTGCCGCAAAGTCCGTTCGGCTTGATCAGGCCGTCCGCCACCCGCACGGCATTGGTCATACCGGGCGCCAGGTAGTACACATGCTCGCCGCCCTGAACCACGGCGTGGCCGAAGTAGACCGGATCGGAGAAATACACGCCGCCGTCGGGGGCGATCCACAGGTCATTGGGTTCGTTGAACCGCAGTCCGTTGAATTCCGCAGTCTTCACCGTCACGTTGGTCGCGGCCCGGATGGCGGTGATGCGCCCGTGATCCCCCTCGCAGGCCAGGAGGTTGCCGGCGGAATCGAATGCCAGGCCGTTGGCGCCGCCGGAATTCGTCCGG
>CAIYOB010000601.1 GCA_903927685.1 uncultured Planctomycetaceae bacterium | reverse complement strand
GCTCGACGGCAGCAAGACCTACAAGGTGCATCTGCCGCCGAACATCCCGGCGAGAGACTTCTGGTCGTTCGTTCTCTACGACAACCAGACGCGCTCGATGCTTCAGTCCGATGCGCAGTTCCCCAGCATCGGCAGCCAATCCAAAGGCATCGTCGTCAACCCCGACACGTCGGTGGACGTCTATTTCGGCCCGACCGCGCCCGCAGGGCGCGAAGCCAATTGGGTGCAGACCGTTCCCGGCAAAGGTTGGAACGTCATCCTGCGTCTCTACGGCCCGCTCCAACCGTGGTTCGACAAATCCTGGAAGCCCGGTGAAATCGAGTTGGTAAGGTGATGCGCAGGTGAAACCTGCCGACTGACCGGGTGGACGGGCCGTGACTTCACCAGCAAACGAAACGCTCGAGCTACCTGATCAACTCGCCGCTGCTGCCCGATCTGAAGAAGGACGCGGATGGGGGCCTGACGATCTACATCCAGAACGAGCCGCCGAGGCCTACTACCGCTGCCAGTTGACCCGGCGATCGAGGTGACACCGGACATCCAGTGGGTGCATGGAATGTTGGGCGGCTTGACAGGCGGCGTGACGCGGTTGTGGCCGGCATTCGGCTGAACATGAAGCTTTACGGTCCAGAAGTGCCTCCGTGGGACGGATTGGCAATCCGTCCCACGCCCAACCGCGTTTGGCAAGGCCAAGCCGTCGATTCAACAAAGCTGCGACGGTCGCCGGATTTCGATCCAGCGGAAAGGACGTAGCCGGTTGCGACGGGACCGGATCGCATACACCGCCGGCCCCGTGCCGGTGGAACGATGGCTTACGGGGGAGAGGAGCGGTTGCTTCGGGGACGCGTCGCGTTAGCTGCCAGTCGTCAAACCACCCATGCGGGATCCATTGTTCCGAAATCCGGTTGGACCGCTGGATATGCACCATGGGCAAGGGAGTTGCGATTCCACATACTATAACAGCACCCCCCCCGTCGGTGCAGTGATCTGGCCCGTCTGAGCACGGTTCGGGCGGCCAATCGCGTCAGTCCAGGCAGGGACGGAGGTCCGGGCAAAGAAAAATAATTCCACGATGTTAGACTCGGTGATAGACCTTGCGCCTCCCTGCCAGAAACGCAACCTCCTGCCTGAAAAGAACTTGTGGCCTGGGCGCAAATGGCGTGCCAGCTCAATTTCGGAACAATGGATGCGGGATCGGTGGAGTCGCCTGCACGCCAAGTTTGCCTCGACGATCGGCATGAGGTATGATCCGTTCTGACTGATCTTCGTTTCGTTACATTCGTGAGAACTTGACATGCCTCGCTTGGACCTCGCAAAACGGGTGGCGACCCTCGAATCGCAGGTCACCGAACTTCAGGAACAAGTTCGGTCGGATCGCCCACAGCGCCGGAAAGACTGGCGCCGCGCGGTCGAGAAGTATGCTGGCGATGCGGATTTGCAGAGCGTATTTGCGGATGCGATGAAGCTCCGCGAGGCGGACCGCAAGCGTGCCCGCAAGTCCGCCCGCGCGAGGTCTCGATGATCCTCTTGGACACAGACCATCTGTCGGTATTGACCGATCCGCGGCAGGCGTTGCGAACCCATTTGATGGCCCGCCTGCAGGCATCTGGGGACGAGGTGGCCATTCCAGTTCCGGCGGTGGAAGAACAACTGCGCGCGTGGCTGGCGCAGATCCATCGAGTGAGTGACGCTCACCGGCAGATCGCTCCGTACCACCGTCTCGTGAAACTCATTGACTTCCTGGGCGACTGGACCATCGTCGAGTGGGACGAACCGGCGGCCGATACCTTCCGGCGCCTGCGTGTCGGTCGCGTGCGTATCGGTACGCAAGACCTGAAGATCGCCGTTCTGGCCATCATTCATGACGCCCTACTCCTGTCGGCGAATCTGCGCGACTTCGAGCAAGTGCCGGGCTTGAATGTCGAGGCCTGGCTCTACGGTTGAACTCCGAGCCATACGCAAACAGCGCAACTGCCATTGGCGACGTGCGTTACGCTCTGACTGATCTCCCGCCCCGAAGGGGCATGACAAATCAGCCAAGGGCAACGGCCTGGGTGGGGGAACCGCGAGTCAACACCCAACCACACCCGGCCGACTGACGCAGTCGCCGCGCCCGTTCGACTATGCAACCCCTGGGCAGCCCAGTCGCGGGAGCGGTCGGCTCACAGCCGCTCGCGTCCAGCGACTTTCCCGCAGAATGAGTATTTCTACTCATGGATCGGCCATGCTGCCGGATCCTATACTGCTGCACGTTTCGAATGGTTCTTCTCCGGGTTCTCGGAATCGTTGGCCAGCACGCGGCTGGCGTTTCGAAGTCACCTCGCCAAGATCTTGGCCTCGGTATTCTGGGGAGCCCGGTACTTCAAGAGAGAGTTATCTATGAAAATCCGAAGAAATGTTCTGCATGGGTTGGGTGTGGGCGTGATTCTGCTCGCCGGCTTGACCGCTCTGGGCCGGTCGGGCGCCCTTTTGGCACAAGACTCGAAATCCGGGCCCGCAACTGCCGAGGGGACTCAACTGCCCAAACCGGACCCGGCGTTCAAGGGGAAGATCGGCGAGACGTTCAAGGACTCGAAACAGGACTTTCCTCAGCCCCTGCAAGCGCCCCAGGGCGCTCCCAATGTCGTTGTGATTCTCCTCGACGACGTGGGCTTTGGCCAAACATCGACCTTCGGCGGCCCGATTCCGACCCCGCAGTTCGACAAACTCGCCAGCCAAGGGCTCTGGTACACTCGTTTCCATACGATTGGCATCTGCTCGCCAACCCGCATCGCGTTGCTGACCGGCCGGAATCACCATCAGGTGGCCACCGGCACGATCACCGAGCTGTCAACGGGGTTCCCGGGATATAATGGCGTCTGGCCTCGCGAGGCGGCCAGTGTGGCACGCGTGCTCAAGGAGCACGGTTACAGCACCGGGGTCTGGGGCAAGTGGCACAATACGCCCGACTGGGAAACCTCTCCGATCGGGCCGTTCGACCGTTGGCCGTCCGGCCTCGGGTTCGAGTACTTCTACGGCTTCCAGGGCGGCGAAACCAGCCAGTGGGAGCCGCAGTTGTTTCGCAATGAACTCGCGGTTGAACCGGGGAAGAAGCCGGAGCAGGGTTACCACCTGACCGAAGATCTGGTGGATGACGCCATTTCCTGGCTCAACCGGCAGCAGTCGATCGCTCCCAACAAGCCCTACTTCATGTACTTTTCCACCGGCGCGGCCCATTCGCCGCTGCATGTGCCCGACGAGTGGATTGCCAAATTCCAAGGCCAGTTCGATCAGGGCTGGGATGCGGTCCGTGAAGAGACCATTGCTCGGCAGAAGAAGCTGGGCGTGGTCCCGCAGGACACGCTGCTCACGCCGCGTCCGAAACAGATCCCGGGCTGGGACACGCTCTCGGTCGATCAGAAGCGGCTCTACGCCCGGCACATGGAAGTCTTCGCGGCCTTCCTCGCCCACACGGACCACCACGTCGGGCGACTGATTGATGCCATCAGAAAGTTGCCCGACGGTGACAACACGCTGATCGTCTACGTGGCCGGCGACAACGGCCCCAGCGCGGAGGGAACCCACACCGGCACCAGCAACAGCATGATGAGCATGAACGGCGTGGGGGACTCGGTCGAGGCGCAGTTGCCCTTGATCGACAAACTGGGTGGCCCGGAAACGGACAACCATTACCCGGTGGGTTGGGCGTGGGCTGGGTCGTCGCCGTTCCAATGGACGAAGCGCGTGCCCTCGCACTTCGGTGGAACTCGCAACGGAACCGTCATCTCGTGGCCCCAACGAATCAAGGACGTCGGAACCGTCCGCACCCAGTTCCATCACGTCATTGACGTCGTCCCCACGATCTACCAAGCTGCTGGCGTGCCCGCTCCCAGCCACGTGGACGGCGTCGCTCAGATGCCGATCGCCGGCGTCGACATGAGCTATACGTTCGATGCTCCACAGGCGAAGGGGCAACGCACGACCCAGTACTTCGAAACGGGCGGCCACCGCGCGATCTATCACCATGGCTGGGTGGCGGCGTCGTTTCACGG
>CAIYOB010000600.1 GCA_903927685.1 uncultured Planctomycetaceae bacterium | reverse complement strand
AGGTGAAAGATTAGGTGAAAGATTAGGTGAAAGATTAGGTGAAAGATTAGGTGAAAGATCAGGGGGCTGGTTTGCCTAGTACACCCCCAGCCGAATTGAACACTCACGAGGAGCCTCCTCCATGACAAAGCGAATTGTCGCTGGCCTGATTCTGACCGTATGGGCGTTCGGGCTGGCCCCCTGCCCGGCAGTCGAGGATGCGTCCAGCCCGCCGTCGGCGGACGCGCCGATCCAATACCTGCCCCTCGACGCTCCCGCGGGCATGTCCCAAGCCGTCGTCGTTCAAGGCCAGCCGCTGGTGCACACGCGGCAGTTGCTGCCGCTGGACCGCGCCGGCAAACTGGTCGGCGAGGGAGCGGTCGACCAGCAAGTCGAGCAGGTGCTGGACAATCTGGACGCCGTACTGACCGCCGCGGGCTCGGGCCTGAATCAATTGGTCCGGCTGAACGTCTACGCCCTCGCGCCGGCGACGGTCGACCGCGTACGGGAGCGATTGGCCCAGCGGCTGGATCCGGCCGTCCGTCCGGCGCTGACCGCGGTCCTCACGCCGCTGCCCCACCGCGACGCGCGGGTGGCCGTTGACGCCGTCGCGGTCGCCGCCGACAAGGGGGCGGCCGTGGCCCTGCAACGCTGCGAAACGGTCGCCGGCGACCAGGACTGCGCCGACGCCGCCGTGCTGCCGCGTGGCGGAGTGGCCTACCTGTCCGGGATGCCGGCCGAAGGCGCATTGAGCCAATCGGCGGTCGACAAGTCGCTGTCCAATCTGGCGAAGATGCTGGGCCAGTTGAAACTCACTCCGGCGGACGTGGTCCAGGTCAAGGTGTTCTTGCGGCCCGCGACCGCGGCGGTGGACGTCCGGCGGGAACTGAAGAAGTACTTTCCGGGCCAAACCACGCCGCCGCTGGTCTTCGTCGAATGGCTGGCTCAGCCGCCGGTCGAAATCGAATTGATCGCCCACTGGCCCGGGGCGGGCGAGCCGGCCCAAGGCGTGCGCTATTTCAATCCGCCCGAACTGGGACTGTCGCCGACCTTCAGCCGCGTCGCGTTGGTCGACAGCCCGCGGCAGATCTATGTCTCCAGCCTGTTCGCCCGGACGGCCAGCCGCGGGGACGATCAGGCCCGCGACGTGTTCGCGCAATTGGAGACCATCCTCGGCCAGGCCGGCAGCGACCTGCGGCATCTGGTCAAGGCGACGTACTATGTGTCCGACGACGATGCGGCGCGGGGCATCGACCGGGCGCGGTACCGGCTGTTCGACCCCCAGCGTCCGCCCGCGACGTCCAAGTTGATGACGCACGGCGTCGGCCAGGCCGGCCGCACGCTGACCCTGGACATGATCGCCGTCGGCCGCGGTCAATAGCGGTCGTACAACGGCTCAGGCATCCGGACGTCCGCGCCACCTGGGGCTGACGTCTGCAGCGAGATCCGCCAGGAGGTCTTCCCACGGGGAGCACAGCTCGTCTGCCGATTCCAGGATCCGGTCCTCAGGCACATCCGCCGAGGCCGGCTCAGGGGCTCTGCCTCCCAAGCGGGCCAGCGTGCGATCGCCCGCCACGTTCGCCAACGGCGAGCAGCGCTCCGAGTTGCGGCCCAACTCGTTGCCGGCCTGGCCGCTGCCGCGCGTCTCGGACGCGGGCCAGCTGACGCTCGCCGGGGCTTCCCCTTCGCCCGCGCCGGCCAGATGGCTATTGATATAGTTGATCACGGCCAGGACATCCAGGGGCGTGATCAACAGATCGCCCTGGCCGCTGGGCCCGCCCGCGACGTCGTAATACGGCGGAGGCGACGCGGGCCATGCGGGGACGGACGGTTGACTCGGGTGCGAGTTGATATAGTTGATCAGGACCAGCACGTCCGCCGCCTTGACTCCGCCAACACCATCCACGTCCCAGGGAGTGGTGAAGTTGTGCCAGACATTCACGCTGACCTGTGTCGCTGCCGGCGTCGACGGCGTGGCTTGCCGGTGCCCGACATGGTCGGTGGCCATGCTGTAGAACTGGTAGCTGTGGCCGGCCTGTCCTGGATAGTCCGCCGACGTTGAGGTCGTATGGGCTTGCCAGAGCGTGAACGGACCTGCGTTGTCCGCGACGAACACGTCGTACGCGGCGATGCCGGAACCGCCCTCGTCGTCGGCGCCTTGCCAGGCGACCGTAAAGACCGGCCCGACGGTCGGCGGCAAAGCCGTCACCTGGCTGCTCGGCGGCCCGGCGTCAATGGTGTTCAGGACCTGGTTCGTCGGGATCACGGGGTTCACGTCAAAGACGATCTCCGCTTGGTTGACGATGGCGGTGCCCGTCGCCAGACCTGCTTGGGGCCGAATCGTAAAGCTGACGTAGCCTTCGCCCTGGTGGCTGGCACTGTTCGGCGGCAGGAAGCCGGCCCAAGGATCCTCGGGCAGCGTCCGTGTCGTCGGATCCTCGGACCGGAGGGTCCACGTCACGATGCCGGTGGCCGGATCCAACGCCGCGCTTATCCGCACCGGGTTGGGATCGGTCGACACGCTGGCCACACCGCTGTAGCTCTGCCGTCCGGCCGGAACATAGACCGTCTGCTGGTTGAAGCCGAGGGACACGATTTCAAACGTCGACCAATCCAGCTCGTCTGGCAACTGGTGCGTCACCACGACTTCCTGGGCCGAGGCCGTCGCCGACGCCTGGTTCTCGAAGCGGATGGTGTAGGGCAGGATCGCGTCGGGGACGATCCACCGGGAGG
The DNA here is from genome assembly GCA_903927685.1 of uncultured Planctomycetaceae bacterium. The sequence continues at coordinate 3,027 of CAIYOB010000600.1, read as the reverse complement.
TGCCGTAGCCCGCGGGGCCGATCAGATCGTTGGGGTCCAGTCCGGCGACGACGGAAGTCGCGCTTTGGGAGCCCCCGCCGAACACCGAATACATGCTGTACAGGAAGTCGCCGAATCGCTCCTTGAATTTGGCCGGCAGGATGTAGTTGTTCAGTGCCGTGCCTGTCGCGTGGCCCACTTCCCAGGCCAGATACAGCTGCCCGACGACACCCAGGGCGCGGCCGGCGAAGGAACCGATCCGGCCCAGCGTCGAAGGCCCCGGTGCGAAGGTGGCAAACCGTGGTGTCAAGCGGTTCGCCCGCAGCTTGTTGAGGTAATCGCCGGCGGACTCGGCAAACAACTGTCGGCGGGCCCGGAAGGTCTCGATGACTTGGCGGGCGACGCCGCGATCCCCGTGCGTGGCCCAGTTGATGCCGAGGATCCGCCGTTCCGCTGCGCTGAGGTTGTACTGCACGATGTCCAGCCACTCGGGCAGGCCGCCGGTGCCGCCCAGGGCGCGCACCACGGACACCATCTCGCCTCGCCAGTTTGTAGGATTCCACATGCGGCCCACGGCTTCCGCCACTTGCAGCAAATCGTTCGGGCTGTAGACCTGGCCCAGGAAGGCTGCCAGCCCGCTGGGATCGCTGGCATTGACCGGATCGTTATGGCTGTAAGCGTACAGGTTCAGTCCGCCGGCCAACCCGAGCGGGTCCTCGTTGATAAACCGGCCGGCGCCGGGATCGTAGAAGCGGGCTCGCATGTAGTGCAGGCCGCCCGCCTCGGTCATCACACCGGCTGCGCCGACGAACTGGAAGGGATTGGCGAGTGTCTCGCTCTTGCTCAGGCTGCGGCCAAAGGGCGCGTAGGCATAGCGATTGAGGACGCCGCCAGCGGGGCCCGTGATCGCGCTGGTGCTGCCCAGGGCATCGAACGCATAGTAGGCGGACGTTCCATCGGCAGCCACCTGCGAGGTCAGATCCAGACCGTGGACGTAATGGGCGGTCACTGCTCCGGCCGGACCGTACTCGGCCACCACATCCCCTGCGCCACTCAGCGGATCGACCAGATACGACGTCGTCGTGCCATTGTGCGTGGAACTGACCCGATGGCCGAGCACATCGTACTGGTAAGTCCACGAATCCGTCCCGTGGGTCACGCCGACCAAGCGATTCTGGGCGTCGTAGGTGTAGTTCCAAGTCCCCGTGCCGTCGCTCATGCGGCTCAGATTGCCATCGGCGTCGTAGGCATAACTCGTCGTCCCGGCCTGGGTGTACTGGTTCAGGTTGTTGGTTCGGTATTGAGTTGCAACGCTGTTTTCGACGGCCCGGATACGATTGCCCATGGCGTCGTAGACGTACGTCAGGTCCTGGCTGGGGACCGTCGGATTCGTGGAGGCGAAGCTGGCGTGAGTCAATTCGCGGCCCTGATCGTATCGGTAGGTCCACTGGCCGTCCCCTGTCGTCATGGTCGTCACCCGACCCGCGGCGTCGTAGGTATAGTCGAATTGGGACACGACCGAGCCCGCAGGGGCATAAGTCGTCAAATGCAGCAGATTCCCGCCGGCGTCGTAACCGTACGTGGTGTAGGTTCCGTTCCCCAGGTCCTTGCGGACCGGGCGGCTGACGGCGTCGTATTGATAGGCCGCGACCAGCTCGCCGCTGTCGTCCGCCAGGCGAGCCAGTCGGCCCACGGCATCGTAGGCGTAGGTCACGGCGAAGCCGCTCGAATCCGCCATCCGGCTGCGGCGGCCCTCGGCATCGTACGCATATTCCAGGAACTTGCCGCTGGGATACGTGATCCGAATCGGCCGGTCGGCCGCGTCGTAGGCGAAGGTTGTCTGGCCGCTGCCGTCGGTGACCGCGACCAGGTTCCAGTGTGTGTCGTACGCCAGGCTGACGGTCGAGCCGTCTGCGTTCTGGATGCCGGTCAGCCGACCCTGGGTATCATACAGATAACCGACCTGCTGTCCGCGGCGGTTGGTGGCTTGTGTCACGTTGCCGGCCGAGTCGGACAGAAAGGCCTCGCGCGTGCCGTCCGGATGGACCTGCGCCGAGAGATTTCCGCTGGCGTCGTACTCGAACCGGGTCACGTTCCCCGCCGCATCGGCCAGCGACACCAGGCGGCTCAGGTCCGCGTCGTACTGCAGTCCGTACAAGCCACCGCGAGAATCCGTCATGGTGACGACATTGTTGCTGGCGTCGTATTCGGCCGTCGCCTGGATTCCGCTGGCGTCCGCATACCGGATCAGGTTGCCGCCCGCGTCGAAGAACAGCTGCGCCGTCTCGCCCGCCGCACCTCGCAGCATGCCCAGAGTGCCGAGATCGGTCCACGCGAACTGCGTGGGCACGTTGTCGGCGCCGGTGGCCGTAATCGTGCCATCCGGATGATAGCTGTACGAGACTGCCAGGACTCCGCCATCCGACGTTTCCCGAACCAGGCGGCCTTGGTCGTCATACTCAAAATAGGCGTGCGTCCCGTCGGCAAAAGCGATCGAGGACAACGCATGCTGGCGGGCAGCGCCCTGCCCGGAAATGTAGGCCAGCTGTGTGCTGCCCGTCGCGTCGGCGAGGCTCGCCAAGTGCTCCCCCGAAGCATCGTAAGCGTAGACGGTGGCCACGCCGTCGGGACCCGCGATGCGTTCGACTCGCCCCTGGGCGTTGTAGGCGATCTGGGTCGCGTTTCCTTGGACGTCCGTGATCTCCGTGACCCGGTCTCCCGTGTACGAATAGCTGGTCCGCAGCCCGCCGGGGAACTCTTGGTAGCTGAGCCTGCCGTCAGCGCGGAACGCGAGGATCTCGCCCGTCTTTTCCGTCAACCGGTACGCCTGATCCTGCAGGGTCAGCGTCCCGTCGTTGCCAGGCTCGGGAAAGAACTGTTGGGCGGCCGTATCCCAGAGAAAGGTGCGACGGCCGGAAGGATACTGGATGGTGACGCTTCCGTCGGAATCCCGCAGGGCCCGGATCTCCCAACTGGCCGGTAAGCCGCGTCCGAAAGCCCCCAAGGTATAGCGTTCGCCGATGACTTCCAGGCCGGCCTTTCGTAATT
>CAIYOB010000599.1 GCA_903927685.1 uncultured Planctomycetaceae bacterium | reverse complement strand
CCTCTACAGTATGGGCGCGGGCGAGTATTCCGAAACCTGCGACCCGAAAGCGCGACCTCGCGCCGCCGTCTGGAAGGTAAAGAACTCCTGAAGTAGCTCCCATGGCTGCAACTTTGCGCGGTTACTAACCCGAACCCATTCGTGCACGTGCGAACTGGAAATGGTTTGTTGACCAGCGGGAGTGAACCCCGCCTGGGTAGCCGCTAGCCACGGGCCCAGTATCGAGTGTTGCAGCGTACCTGGTAACAGGCACGTTGAAGCATACACAGAAAGGTAGCGAGGATGAATGGACTGGACTGGCTGTCCAGCCGTGAACGGTATTGAGCTCCGAAAGCGTTGTTCCTGTCGGAACCTGCCCAAGGTCTGTGCACCCCTGAAGGCAACATTCCGCGTCACGTCCTGGCGAGTGGCGTGGGAAGGCCCGGAGTCGAAGGCCCATTCGCGTTACACATTATGTCAGCAAGGCAACCAGTGAGATCCCAGGTGTTCTTGACTGGCGTGAATCCCAATTACGTCGGGCCGAGTATGCGCGTACAAGCTGCGAAGGCAAGGATCGCAAATGGCCCTGGGAAGTCCGAAGGCCGCATAGTACCGGCCCAGCCTCTCGTACCGGTTGGGGAGACGAAGCGTGGTAATGCGCGTGGAGGGAAGGCGGCCAAGCCAGTACGTCGGTCGAATCGGGCACTTCCCGGACTCAGTGCCGGGCTGCAAGTGCTAACTTGGGCGGCCGACAGCGCGCAAGTGCGTAAGTGCTGGTGGGGAGCCGGATGCGTTAACGGCGCACGTCCGGTTCTGGGAGGGGGCAGTTCCCAATTGATGATGGTCAAGATATTGTGACACCACCACGGGAAACCAGGCGGCAACAGCGAAAACGAACATTGACCTAAGGTCGAAAGGGGACTGCTCTACTCACGCGAAGCGGCGTTTGGGTCCAGCGTAATGGTTGGCCTGTCCTGCCGCCGCTCGGTCACCCGGAACGTTATTTGCTCGACGCGCCGAGGTTCGCATGGCCAAGACACGCCCAAAACGAGACCCGAAAAAACTGACGATCGACGTGATCGAAACGCGGGCTATTGTCTTGGTGGACGAATACGGCAACGAGCGTGCCACCGTCTCGTGCTCCGTTGGCGCTGACGGTGTGGGCGGTTTCACCGTCATCCAGATCAAGGACGATGCTGGTCGTCCACGCCTGGAACTTCAAGTCGATCCCGATGGTAACCCTGGCATTCGGCTCGTTACTTCAAATGGTGCCCCTGGCGTATCGATTTCGGTTACGGCTGGGCAGGGGACGGGCATGACGATAACGGACTTGAACGGGAAACCGTGCATTTCGCTCGGCGTGCCGCATCCGGATTCAGGTGACCCTCGGTCACCTCGGCCCGCGATTGACGTGATTGACGAGTGTGGTCGGCGTTTCTGGTCGGTCTTCGACGGACTGCACGAACTGCCGGAGACGGAAGATCCTCGCAACGGGAGCGCCAAATAGTCGGATGCAGCCGAGTCGAGTACGACCGGCTGAACCGTAGCGTTCGTGCCCTTGGGTGCGCGGGTCTGGGGTGGCGACGTGAATTCGCTCGTGGGCTCGGGCGGTGGTACTCTTCGGCGTCCGCGATTGAGATGGGGGGCTCCACGTGGCAGCGGCGAGCTGCCGATGGCCACAATTCGACGCGTGCTAGCCGCTGGCAACCGTTGATCGGCGCGACGGGCAGTTCAGGGTCTCACTGCCGACCCCGCGTCGGCGGAAGGGTGATTTTGTCGGCAGGCTAGCGAGGGCGCTTCAAAAAAACCCACCCCTTCCCTCTCCCTTCCGCCGCCTGCGGCGG
>CAIYOB010000598.1 GCA_903927685.1 uncultured Planctomycetaceae bacterium | reverse complement strand
GGCCACCGCCAGATCCAAGTCGTCGATCACAAACCCCTTGGCGTCCTCGTTGATCGGGTCCTCGGCGGTCCACTGCAGGTCGCCGTTGGTGTCGTTCCGATACGGACCGCCGAGTCCCACGAAGGCTTGGACGTTCGTGGCCCCGATCGTCAGCACTTCCAGCGTCACGTCGTCCGCCGTCTCGCCGTGATAGTCCACCGTCGCGTCGATCTCGGCGCCCTTCTCAAACGCGAACGAACCCGAGACATGGAGGAACTCGCTGATCTGCAGGATCGCTGCATCCGTACTGGCGCGGAACTGCCGCTCGCCGCTCAGGTCCAAGTAGATTGGCGGTGTCGAGGGGCCGGTGTCCAGTTCCAGCCCAGCTGGCGAGCTGCCGCTGGCCGGGAAACTCTGGCCAAAGTCGATGACACTGTCGCCGCCGAGGATCTCGCTACCACTGTTAATGTCTACGCGAACATCGTGTGCTTCCAACGTCAGGTCGGGTGTTCCCACGGATTCCACGACGTCCGCAATGGCCGTCAAACCGTAGTACCGGCCCACCAGCGAGCGCCCCACCACAGCGCCGAACGAGACGCCGGTCGCCTGCAAGCCCACAGACTCCGCATTCGTCTCTCCCGCATCGATCTGGTGATCCCCATCCGCGTCGGTCCAATACGGCCCGTTCAGGCCTGCGAACAGGCTGATGTTCTGACCGGTCAGCGACAGCATCGCCACGTCGCGCGTCACGCCGCCCCAGACCGTCGTTTCAATCGTGACCGGTTGGACGTCCAGCACCGACAGTGTGAAATCGCCGAAAGCGTGCGCAAATCCACCGAACGAGACGTCGGCGTTTACTGTCACCGAATCCAGTTGGAAATAGTCGCCGAAAAACTCCCCCAGGGCGTCATTGATCCCCGGGCTTGCGGACTTCACAAAGCTCCCGCCGACCAGTTCCTTGGCAACCAGCTGCAACCGATCCGCCTGCTGCACGACGTCGAAGTACAGCGAACCGTCACCGAATCCGTACAATCCCAACCCGTCGGGAAAGACGCCGCTGACAGACGCGAAGGTCAGAAAATCAAAGGTGTCGCCAGGCTGCGGAATGAATCCGCCAGCCAACGTGACCTTGAGCGTCCCGTCCAGAACGGCCGCTCCGGCCACGTCGATCCGATCCCAACTGAGGCCCGAGCCGATCTCGACCTCCAAGGCCCCCCCGGACTGTTGTGTGTAGCTGTCGACCGCCTTGCTGTTGATCACGCCAGGATCGCCGAAGGTCTCCCCCGCCTTGACGAGCACGTCGTTGGCTAGGAGTTGTCGAGGCTCCAAATTCTCCATCAGCAGCCGCCTAGTCCGGCGTTGCCGAGCGGGAAGGGAGTTGCCACGAGGACGCCGAAAGGGCCGCTGACCTGCAGACATACGCGACACTCCCTAAGCTGGTTCGATGCCTAACCTTTCGAACTTTCGTACCCCGCCAATTCTGGACCGGAGTCAGCCCGTTGGAAGTCTCGCGCATTCAGTTTAGGCAGTCAATGGAGTATATTCCTCATTGTTTTGGGGTAATCACCTCAATTACAAAGGCTCAGGCAGTCGCCGCAGGCGAGTGAGTCTCGCCAATGCCGCGGACATAGAATTCCGCGAACCAACGTTCCAGGTCGCGTTCGGATCGTTGCCCCCGACTCCGCCGCGGCGCTCGCGTCGGGCTTGGCTCCTCGTCGCGGGATAACGCCAAGTCCGCGAACAACGCGTCTGCGGCGTGAGGCGACAGTGCTTGCCCCGACGTCTCAGCGGCTTCGGGACCAGCGAGTGACGATGGGGAAAGGCGGCCGGAGATGGGGGTGAGATCCGGCGAAAGATCAGGTGCCAGGGATGCGAGTCGCGAGGCGGAACGGCGCACACTCGTGCCTAGCACCGGGGCCATCAGGTCATCCGGATCGTCGCTATGTTCCAGGCCAAATAGGTGCCCCATTTCGTGCATCACGACGGTCAGCAAATCCATGCCGTCAGTTGCCATTTGTCCCTGGTCATGGGTCACTTGTCCATTGTCCAAGGTAGACGGACCAGTGACAAATGACGAATGACCAGTGACCACAGACCATCCGATCATCGCTGCATCGTCGTCGATCCGGATCGTGCTGGTGGCCCGGTCCGCCAAGCCCAGGATCGCGCCGCCCAAGTCGGCGACGGCGAACTGGACGTTGGCAAAGGCGGCCGCCTGTTCCGCCGTCAAGCCCGTCGCCGACCACCGCGCGACCGCCTCGGCCGCCACCGGCTGCAACTGGGCCGGATCGAGCTTGGCCGACAAGTCCTCCCTGGGATCGCCCGCCGCCAGCAAGGCCTCGGCGGGAAACGCTCCGGTCGAGATCTCCAACCCTGACACCACGAAGTTGCCGTCCGCGCCTCCCAAGTCCTTGAATTGCAGTTCCAGCACGCCCCCGCTCACGGTCACCGAGAACACCTGCACCGTCGTCGTGCCGGCCGGGATACTCGCAATCGTCGGCCGGATCACCTGCCCCGCCTGGCCCGGTTCGGCGATCACTTGGATCTGATCCGCCGTGTAGGAGACCGTCCCGTAGTACTTGGGATTGCTGTGGTAGATCCGCACGTTGTATGTCCCGTTGGGCACATTCACCTTGAACGTCGCGTCGCGGGCGTAGTTCAAGTCCGTCCGCAGGGCACTCATATTCGGATCCTTCCGATTCGCACCCGCCACCGCGATCGACCAGCCATAGCCGCGAGATGCCGTGTACAACGTCTGCGGAATCACTTCCAGGAATTTCTTCGCCGGCGAGCCGTACGTCTGCACCGGGCTGCCGTAAATCCCGAAATCGAACCGCAACGCCTCCGCCGCCGGCGCCTCATACGTCTGCACCGCGAGCCCCCGCGACAAGCCGGACATCTCTTCCACGAGGATCGTCCAGTCTTCCGTCGCCGCGCCGCTGGACGTGTTGGTCAACGCCG
>CAIYOB010000597.1 GCA_903927685.1 uncultured Planctomycetaceae bacterium | reverse complement strand
TGGCGGCTGGTCGCGGCCAGTTCGGTGGCCGTCGAGTTCAGCTGGACACTGCTCTGTTTGACCTGTCCCACCAGGCTATTGAGGTTGGCGGTCATCGAGTGAATCGAGCACAGCAAGGCTCCGGTCTCGTCGGGGACGCTGCTCGTTTCGACGTCTTCCGTCAAGTCGCCACGCGCGACCCGTTCCGCCGCCTCGGCGGCGACTCGCACCCGCCACCCCAAACGGTAGCTCATGATCAACAGCAGGCCGACGATGACCGCCAAGGCGGCCAGCGAGAACGACATGCGATAGGCCAACTGTCGGCGAATCGGCCCCGTGATGCTCGCTTCCGGCTCCCGCAGGATCACGGTCCAGCCGCCCGAGGGAATCGGGGCGGCCGCGAAATAGCAGCGTTCCCCGTTGACCGGGTCCTCGACACATTTCAAGCGGGCCGTTTTGCGCAGGCCCAGCAAATCCTCGAACAGATCGGCGTAATCCGAGCTGGCGACCTCCCGGGTCATCAGCCGCTCCTCGGTCCCGGCAGCCTCGTCTGACGGCGGGTCGGTGGTGGCTGCGATGAAGCGTCCCCGGGAACTGATCAGGAACAGATCCATCCGGTCGCGTTCGGCCGCCCGCCGGAGTTCCGCTTCGATATCCGCCAGGGCGAAATCGACCCCCGCGATTCCCAGGAACTTGCCGTCCTTGACGATGGGATAGACCTGCTCGACGATCAGTTTCTCCTGGTACAGGTACGGCTCGGTGACCAAGGGCGCCGCCGTGTGGGTGCTCTCGAAGGCCGTCTTGGCGCCTTGGTAGTCGAGGCCGGTTTCCAAGTCCTCCAACGGTTCGAGCTTGATCGTCCGAGCCCGGTCGGGTACGACGAACCAGTAGGGGATGAAGCGCCCCTGCGCATCCAGGGCCTCCGGCGGCAAGTGGCCCAAGCTCGCGGCGTCCTGCTGGTCGGCGTTGGGTTCGTAGCCGAAATAGCAGCCGGTGAATTCCGGCGAGTTCTGCAACACGGCGCGGGCGAGTTCCAGCGACGCGGTCCGGTTGCCGAACATGCCCGCTACCTGGGCTTCCGCCATCCGCTGGGCGCTCAATACGGCCCGCACCAGCCGCTCTTCAATCCGGGCCGCATGCAACGCAACCTCGCTCCGCAGGCGTTCTTCTGCCGCCTGCCGCAAGCCCTCGAACGTCGCCAGGGTCCCCAGCACGATGACCAGGGCGAAGATCAGCAACGTGGGAATGACCACGTACAGCAGCATGCGGCCGAACACGGATTGAGTCAGCTGATGGAACTGTGTCTTCACCCGAGGACCTCCAAGAGTTCGCGGACCGCGGTGATGAACGTGTCGTCATGAAAACTGCCCTTGGTCAAGTACGCGTTCGCGCCGGCCTCGAGTCCGAGCAGCCGATCCTGCTCGCGGTCCTTGTACGAGACCACGATGACCGGCAGGTCGGCCAGTCGGTCGTCCGCACGCACCGCCCGAATCAACTCGATGCCGTTCATCCGCGGCATGTCCACGTCCGTGACCAACAGGTCGTATCGCCCGGCGCTGAGGGCCGTCCAGCCGTCGCGGCCGTCGACGGCGATGTCTACGTCGTAGCCCTGGGCTTTGAGCAGCTGACGCTCGACCTCGCGGACGGTGATCGAGTCGTCGACGACCAGCACCCGCTGGGCTCGTCCCGACGCGTCAGGTCGGCGCTGCCGCAACCCGTGCAGGCGGCCTTCCGTCAGATGCTGCTGCAGCGAACGCAGCAGGTCTTCGACGTCGACGATCAGCAGCGCCGCGCCGGCTTCCGTAATCGCCGCCGCCGAGATGTGCGGGACGCGCCCCAGTCGGGCGTCCAACTGCCGAACCACCAGGCCTTGCTCGCCCAAGAACCGGTCGACGGTCAGCCCGTACAGCTGTTCGCCTTCGCCCAGCACGATCACACTCAACGTCCCGCCGGCGGCCGGGGGCTCGGGCAGGCCGAGGATCTCGGCGGCGCTGACCAACCCCACGGAGTGCCCATCCAGGAGCAGTTGCTGCCGACCTTGCACCGGTCGGCAGTCGCCGGCGTCCACGCGGAGGATCCGCTGGAGCCGGGACAAGGGAAAGGCGTAGGGCTCGCCGGCAATCTCGGCCAACGCCGCCCGGACGACGGACAACGTGACGGGCAGACGCAAGGTGAACGACGTTGATCGGCCCAGCTCGGATTCGACCCGCACGCTGCCGGACACTTCCTGGACCATCGATTGCACGACGTCCAGGCCGACGCCGCGGCCGGAGATTTCGGTCACCGCCTTGGCGGTGGTGAACCCGGGCAGGAACAGGAACTCGAACAGTTCGTCCTGGCTCAGATTGGCGACCATCTCGGGAGTCGCCAGGCGGCGGTCGAGCACCTTGCGGCGCACCGCGTCCGGGTCGATCCCGCGGCCGTCGTCCCGTACTTCGACCGTCAGCATCCCGGCATGATGCCGGGCGGAGAGGACGATCCGACCCGTCTCGGGTTTGCCGGCCGCCAAGCGGGCCTCCGGCGGCTCCAAGCCGTGGTCGACGCAGTTCCGCAGCAGATGATTCAGCGGCGCTTCCAGCTTGCGGAGGATGTCCCGGTCGACGGCCACGGAACCGCCTTGGACGTCGAACGTCACGCGCTTGCCAAGCGTCCGGGCGAGGTCGCGGATCAGGCGGGGAAAGGCCGTGGTGCCTTCACTGAACGGACGCATCCGGCTGCCCAGGACTTGGTGGTACAACGCCGTCGACGTCCGTTCCGAGTGCCAGAGGGCGGCCTCCAGACCGCTGGCGTGTTCCTGCAGCAGCCGGTCCCAGCCCTCTTGCAGCCGTTTGACTTCGCCCCAGGCCGCGCCGGCTTCGGTCGGGGCCGCCGCACTGACCTGGTCGAGCCGCCGGAAGAGCTGGCGCCCCAGGCCCCGGAGACGCTGCAGGGACTGGGTCATGGACTGCAGGTGACGCGCCTCGATCATCGATTCGCTGGCCAGCTGCAGGATGCGATTCAGGTTCGCGGCGCTGACGGGAACAGCCCGGTCGTCCGGCGGCGGGGACGAGCTGTCACTCGCCGTCGCAGGCGGCGACGGTGGCGCGGGGGGCGGGCCGCCGGCGGCCAGAGGCGCGGTCTGGGAGAGCAAGGCCGGTTCGGCCCGGCCGCTCTCGTCACCGGGCGAGCCGTCGGAGGCCGGCGGGACCGTCTGGGGGGCCGAGTCTGCCGCTGAGCCGCTGGCAGCCGACGGGAGGTCCTGCGGGGCAGACTCCGGAGGCCGGCCGTCGGGAACCGGCGCGGGGCTGGGCGGGAGCGCACTCGGGGGCGGCGGCTGGCGGACCTCGCTGGCCAGCGCGGCGCACACCGGCCGGTTGGCCTCCAGCCAGCCGTTCAATTGGTTCTCGGAGAGAGCGCCGACGGCTTGGAACAGGTCGACCCCGCGGAGCAACTGATCGACACGCGCCGGCGGCAACGGCTGGTCGCCTTTGCCCACGGCGACGAAACAGTCCTCCATCGCGTGCGCCAGTTCGACCAGGGGATCGAGCTGGAGGATCCGGGCGGCGCCCTTGATGGAGTGGGCGGCCCGCATCAGCCCCTCGACGTGCGTCAGATCGTCCGGGCTGGCCTCCAGCGCCAGCAGGCCATCGCTCAGGGTCCGGGAGTGCGTTTCCGCCTCGGCCTTGAACAACTCGAACATCGAGAATCCAGCCAGATCACCGCTCATGACAAAGCCGCCTTGAAGCCCGCATCCAGGCGAATCGCATCCAACACGGCGAGCGTGCGCCCTTCCGGAAGCGGCACCAGGTGGCGGGTAAAACACTGCCGTGCCTTGTGCACCGTCACCGGCGGCGGCAGAAACGTCTGGGCTTCCAATCGCATGACCCCCAAAACCTCGTCGGCCACGACCGCCCAACTGTCCGCGCGCCGGCCCAGCACCACGATTCGGCGGCGATCGGTCGGCGCCGCGGAGGCGGTGTCTGCGGCCTCACGGTTAGGCAGTTCCAGAACCGCCGCCAGGTTGGCGCACAGCAACAGCTCGCCTTCCACGTTGCACAGGCCGCGAATCACGGCGTTGGTGCGATGGGGAATCCGATGCACGGGTGCGAGGTGCGTGACGCGGACGACGTCCCCGGCCGGCAGTCCGAACAGCTCGTCGTCCAGGCGGAACGCCAGCAGGCTGACCAGCTCGCCGTCCGCGGACGTCAGCGGCTGCTCGACGCGGAGTGTGGCGGCGCGGACTTCGTCCTCGTCCAAGGGCCGGTCCAGCAACCGGGACATCGCGCCCTCGTGGCCTGCGGCGGCGGTCGCCGGTGTCTTGGCTCGGGGGTCCGATTCGCTCATCGCTCGGTTCCTCCTGCGTTTTTCTGGTGCGCCCGCGCAGCGCGCCGGCGATAGCGGGCAGCGTGGGACTCGTCGCCCAGCTGCTGGTAAACCAGCGCCAGCTGCAACAGCGATTCCTCGTGCGTCGGGTCCAGGTAGACGGCCCGCCGCAAGGCATCGCGCGCCTCGTGCAGGCGTCCCTGCGACAACTGGATGCTGCCCAGCAACTGGTACAGTTCGGCCGCCGGAGGACTCGTCCGCAGTGCGGCCTGCAAGCGGGCCAGGGCCGTGTCGAGGTCGCCTTGCCCCGCCGCCGCCAGCGCTTGCTCGACGAGGGACTGGCCGCTGGCTGCTGGACTCGGCCCCGCCCCTTGGCCAACCCCTGCGGCCGTCCGTGGCGTGCCAAGGGAGGCCCGGTCGGCACCGGTGGGCGGCAGCGCTCGGTTCCTGGTGCCGCCGGCTTCGCCAGGGCGGGTCGGGATTCGGTCCCGGCCGGCGCGAGCGGGAGCTGGCCAGCCCCTGGTCGCCAACGGCTCCGCCGCTTCCCGGGGAACCGTCGGCGCCGCCTGCAGCGCGAATGCTCCCGGGCAGGGCACCATGCGAAACCGGCTGCGCAACGCCTCGACCTGCTCGGCGTGGCCGACGAACAGCAGGCCGTCCGCGGCCAGCCACCGGGCCAGATTCTGAATCAGCCGGTCGCGGGCTTCGTCGTGCAGGTAGATCAACAGATTGCGGCAGAACACGACCGCGTAAGGCCCTGCCGGAACGGAATCCGGGGCGGCGACGGCATCGGCACAGAGGAAGTTCACCGCCGCCTGAAGCGCCGGCGCGATGCACCAGTGTTGGTCGTCCACGCGCAGCCAGGGTGAGGTCCACGCGGGCAGCGACTGCCGGCTGCGGTGCGCCGAGTATCTTCCGGCGCGCGCGACGGCCAGGTTCCCGGCATTGCGATCGACGGCCTCGATCGTCACGGCTTCCAAGGGCCAGCCGGCCTGGATCGCGGACAGCGCCATCGAATAGGGTTCCTCGCCCGTGGCGCAAGCCACGCTCAACATCCGCAGCGTGGCTCGGCCCGCCGTTTCCCGCAGCCGCCGGACGTGCTGGACCAAGAGGTCGTAGGAAGCGGGGTAGCGGAAGAAGCTCGTCTCGCCGACGGACACTTCGCGGATCAGCCGCTCGCGTTCCCCGGAATCCCGCTCGAGGAGTTCGCAATAGCTGTCCTCGCCAGGCAGTGCCAGTTGCTGCACGCGCCGCTGGATGTTGCGATCCAGCCAGTCCCGCTGCAACAACTCGGGGTCCAGTCCCGCGCGGTCGACCAGCCACTGCTTGACCCGGCTCAGCATGGGACGGTCTCCGGACCCGCGAACGGCCTGGGCAGCTTTCGGGGATCAACCAATTGGACCAGTTGCGAGTCAGCCAGCGCCGCGTCCGTGAGGTAGGTTGCCTCGGGCGGAGCCAGGCGGGCATGCCGGTCCGCGGCGGAGAAGTCCAGCCGCTCGCTGCCGAGCACCGCATCGACCAGCACGCCAGTCAGCTCGTTCGGCTCCTGCCCGGCCGCGCCGGTCCGCAGGACCAGAATCCGATTGGCCATCCGCGGCGCGCAACCGGCGTCGCCCCGCAGCCGGGAGAAATCGAGGGCCAGGATCAGGCGGCCGCGGAAGTTAATCCAGCCCAGCACCCAGCCGGGAGCCTGGGGCACCACCTGGGCAATGACCCGCGGAATCACCTCGACGACATCCGCCGAAGGGAATGCGTAGATGCGGTCGGCGACTCGTGACAGGACGACGTGCAGCATCAGCGGATCAGGCTTTCAGTTGAAAGGTCGCGATGGAAGCCTGCAGGGCGGCGATCGCCTCGCGCAGGTCGCTGGCCGCATGACTGTACTCGCTGATCGATTCGCTGGTCTGGGTGGCGCTCTCGGTCAGCTGGGCCATGGCGCTGCTGATCTGGCCGGCGCCTTGGGCCTGGGACACCATGCTCTCGTTGACTCGCTCGAACCGTTCCGTATTAGCCCGGACGCGTTCGATGATCTCCTCCATCTGCCGGCTGATCTCCTCGACGCCTTGGACGCTGCGGCGGACCTTGTCCGCAAAGCGATCCATCTCCATGAC
>CAIYOB010000596.1 GCA_903927685.1 uncultured Planctomycetaceae bacterium | reverse complement strand
GGATCGACAAACCTAAGCGGCTCGCCAATGACATACGTGAGGAGATTCACCCCCTTTTCTGCGCGTCTATGATACATCTCTTTAAGCGGCTTGACCGCCGGATAGAACAATGGATCCTGCGACATCCACCGCCCAGTCACCGGCTCATACGCTCGCGCCCGAATGTAGAACGTCCCCGTGCCCTCATCCCAGTAGTACCCGACCTGTCCGAGCCAGCGAAACTGGTTCACGGTCGAGCCGGTCGCCGACAATTCGTTCCCCCACGCATCGCAAAGATATGTATCCGTCGGCTCGCCACTGCTGTCGGTCAGCACCCGCGCCGAGACCAGCGCATCGTACTTGTAGTAGCTTGGCACCCAAATCGTCGGCCCCTTGCGGTACTGACTGATCGGGTTGCCGTACTGTCGCGGCTCATTGGTGAGAATGGCCTGCATTTGGTCTTGCCCGTCCGTCTCGGCAAGGTAGTTCCGGAAGTCCCAAACATACTTAGTCCCGCCTTCTGAATCCGCCTTTTCATGCCGGAGTCCGTCGAAGCGGTAGGCACTCGTGACAATCCCGCCAGCGGGAAGCAGAACCCTGGTTTGGCGATTTTGGTCGTCCCAGGTATTCGTCGTCCGCAGTCCCGTTGGCTGCTCGACCACGTGCAGGTTGCCGGCCAAATCGTACGCGTACGTCGTTAGGCCCGACGCGTCTTGGCTGGTGGTCAGTTGGTTCGCCAAGTCGTAGCCGTACGTGGTCAGCGCACCGGATGCCTCCTTGATTAGCCGATTACCCAACGGATCGTAGGTATACGTCGTCTCGTAAGCGGACACACCGCTACGCTGTTCCCGCGTCAGGCGATCCGTGGCGTCGTAGGTCCACGTGACGCGATCGCCACTGGATTCGAGCGTTCCGACGGGATTGCCCGCGGAATCGTGCTCGTAAGTCAAGCCGAGGATCACGCTGCCGTCCGCCTTGAGATTATAGAGCTGCACGACCCGTGAAGCGGAATCGTAGGTGTAGCTCGCCCGCGTGCCGTTGGCCAACTCGGTCACCGTCCGCCGGCCCGCCGCGTCGTAGCTGAAAGTCGTGCGGTCGCCTTGAGGGTTGACGAGGTGAGCGATTTGCCCGGGTGCGCCGTACACGTACGTGAAAACACCGCCATTCGGCGCCGTCATCGTCGCCCGCTGGCCGATGGCGTCGTACGTGTACGTGATCGCATTCCCCGCGGGATCCACGGCGGTCAACCTCCGGCCCAGCAGATCGTACGTGAATGTCGAGCGCCCGGTCCCATCCACCGCTTCGATCCGGTTGCCCACCGCATCGTAGCCCAACGTGACCGGCGGATCGTTGGTGGACATGCGACTCGTGAGGCGATTGGCGGCGTCGTACTGGAACGTGGCCTCCACGCCGCGAGCATCCAGAATCGACGTTTGCCGGCCTGCCGCATCATACGAAAACGTCGTCATCCGCCCCAGCGGGTCGGTGTGCTGAACGATTCGTCCCGCCGCGTCGTGCGTGTACGTGTTGAGGCCGCCATTGGCGTCAAGTGTCGCGATCCGCCGTCCCGCCGCGTCGTACATCGACGTCGTGCGGTGCCCCAAGGCGTTGACCTCAGCGATGGCTGTTCCCAGCTCGTCGTACACCGTCGTCGCAACGTGCCCATTGGCGTCCATGCGAGCCACGGGACGCCCGGCGGCGTCGTAACTGAATGTCGTGGGCGATCCCAACGAGGTGATTGTCGCGGCCAGTCGTCCTGCGGCATCGTAAACGTTCGTGCTGCAATGCCCCAGTGGATTGGTGTGCGAGGTCTGCCGACCTGCGGCATCGTACCCGAACGTCGTGCGATTGCCTCGCGCATCGACAGCGGCCGCCATTCGGCCTGCCAGATCGTAAACCATCGTCGTGGTGTAACCGAGGGAGTTGGTCACCGCCACTTGTCGGCCGGCGGCATCGTAACCGAGGGTGGTCGGTTTGCCCAGAGCGTCGACCGTCGACCGGGTACGGCCCGCGGCGTCGTACACCGTGGTCGTGACCGCGCCCCGCGCGTCCATCGTCTCGATCCTGCGGCCCGCCGCATCGTATGTGAACGTGGTGGCGTGTCCCAAAGCGTTGCCCGACGCAAGCGTGCGCCCCGCCGCATCATAGGCCGTCGTGTTTCGGTGGCCCAAGGGATCGACCATCGCAATCTGACGATCGGCCGCGTCGTACACGTTGGTGGTGGGATTGCCCAGCGGATCGATCGAGGCGATTGGCCGGCCAGCGGC
This sequence comes from uncultured Planctomycetaceae bacterium, assembly GCA_903927685.1. Next base: position 72 of record CAIYOB010000596.1, on the reverse strand, counting down.
ATCGTACGTCGTGGTGCTGACCTGCCCCAGCGGGTTCGTCGACGCCACGGGGCGGCCCGCCGCATCGTAGGC
>CAIYOB010000595.1 GCA_903927685.1 uncultured Planctomycetaceae bacterium | reverse complement strand
TCGCCCCGGTCAGGACAACGACGGCAAGCGGGAGGATCGCGGTCCGCACAATCCAGGGCAACAGGACTGGTTGTTTGGCGGGTTCCGCGATCACGGGCAGCCCTCCCCGGCCGCTAAAGCGTCCGACCCTCCCGCAAGCGCGAGTGTGATCAGGCTCATTCCGCCCGGGCCTGCTGTTGGACCTGGATCGTCGGAGCCGCCTTGGGCAGGCCCAAGTCTTCCCGGGAATAGTACTTCCACTTGCCCCCTTCGTACTTGGTCAGGAACACCTCGCCAGCGTCGTCCATGCAACTGCTGAGCGGGATGTCGCCGGTGACGCCAGGCCAAGCTTCGGTGCGATAGGCCAGGACGTCGCGGATCTTGGCGCGGTTCAGGCCCGCGACCTGGACGCCCCAGATCAGCATGCTGATGCCGTCATAGGCGTGAGCCGCGTAGGTCTCCGGCTCTTCGTTGTACTTCTTGCGATAGGCTTCCCGAAACGCGAGCAGCTTGGGAGCCTGCGAGTCCGGATTCCAGGGATAGGCACACATCACGCCTTCGGCGTTCGGTCCGGCGATCTTGACAAAGGCATCCGACGCGCAGCGGTCGCAGGCAAAGAACGGTTGCTGCATGCCTCGGGCGCGCATCTGGTTCAGGAATCGGGCGCCGTCTTCGGCGTTGCCCCAGTGGACCACGGCGTCGACCTTGGCCTCGTCCAAGCGGCTCAGCTGCAACGAGAAATCCTCGTCGCCTACGCGGTAGGCCATCTCCGTGGCGATGGGCCGCTGGACGCGCCGGCTGGTGTCACGGATCTCGCGGATGCCAAAGCGGCCGTAGCGGTTGCTGGCGCGGACGATGCCGATGTTGCGAAAGTCTCGCGCGCGATACAGATAGTCGGCCAGCAGGTAAGCCTGCTGGCGGTCGTCGCCGATGCAGCGCATGACCCAGGGAATGTTCGTCTCGATGAAGGTCGGATCGGTATCGCCGCTGCTCATCATCGGGATCTCGATTTTCAGCCCCACTCGGATCGCGATGTGCGTGTTCGCTCCGTCGATGCTGCCGAGGATGGCCCAGACGTTGTCGACGTAGGACAAGTTGATGATCTCTTCGCCGGACGAGCCCCACAGGCCGTTGTCGTTCTTGACGACCAGTTCGAACGGAATCTTCCGTTTCAGATAGCCGCCACGGGCGTTGGCGTCTTCGATCGCCAGTTCGGCCCCCTGCAGCATCCGGCGTCCCAAGCTCTCCTCATGGCTCTTGCCGCCGGTCGCGACCGAGACCGTGGGATAAATCGGTCCCAGGAAGCCGATCTTGACGGTCTTGACATCTTCCGGTTCGGGGATCGCGCGGCCCGGGCCGGCATATTCCATCTGCAACAGGAAGTGCTTCTTGTCCGGCTTCGTTTGCCCGTGAGGCGTGGCCTCGTCCGCCGTGTGGGCGTAACGGTCTTCGAGTTTCAGCGGCAGATTGGGACGCTGATAGGCGTTCAACGAGTTAATCTCGTCGAGCACTTTTTGGGTACCGGCGTCCACCGGGACGGCCGGCGCCGGATCGGTGGATTGAGCTGGCTTGTCGGCCGCCGGCTCGGCGGCATGAACGCTGAACGCAGCCAGGATCACTGCACACAGGAGGAAGATTCGAGAGGACATGGCATACTCCGCGAAGGGTTCGATTTGCGAGGTTGATGTCTCGACTCACTGGGCGTTCACGGTCACCGACGTCTCGCCCGTCTTCTGGGCGCCGGCCAGCCAGGCGGGATCCGTCTTCAGGCCGGGA
>CAIYOB010000594.1 GCA_903927685.1 uncultured Planctomycetaceae bacterium | reverse complement strand
ATGGCAGCGGAACTCGAATCTCCGATCTCAACGCAGCGTTCGCCGCGGGGGCGACAATTGAAGCGGCATTTCCGCTTCCGACATCGGTGGTCTTGGTCCTCCGCTGGCCAATGACACGTAACTTCAGTAATTAACCCGTCGTTATTCCTTGATAATGTGAATACCAGCGGCATTATCACCTTCTCGGTAGATTTTACCACCGGCAGGAAGTCATGCAATACCCCCTGGTTTTCAAGCTGGTGATAAAAGCTAAAATGCCAGCTCAGGCCCTGCGCGGGCGAGTTGCAGACGTGAACAACGGGAGATCAGCCATGAGCGCTATGGAATTTCAAACGCGGTTGCACGGGGCCAAGTACCCTCCGAACGACCTGAAGTATTTTCCGCTGTGGATCCGCCGCTACGCCCAGTCGGTGACCGAAGAAGAAGGGCGATTGGCGGTCTCCGTGGAGTCGGTCAAGGCGTTTTCGCGATCCTTGAGGGACGCGGGTATCCCCGCGTGGCAACGACTACAGGCGGTTCGGGCGGTGGAGGCGTATCGCGATCTTGTACTGGGGACTGGCGAGCCATCGTTGGGCGAGGTCCGGCAGGTGTTGCAGAGAGCGGCGGATGCGGATCGAGGTGATACGGCGACGGACGCCGCGGGGGATTCGCGACCGGGGGTTGAGGACGAGCGTCACTTGGTCGGGATCATCGATCCGAACGAGCCGCAATGCCTGCAGGAGTTGCGGCGGGAAATGCGTGTGCGGCGGAAGGCGTTGGAGACGGAACGGGCTTACGCGGGCTGGGTCAGCCGGTTTATGCGGCACTGCGGCAGCCAAGAGCTGCGGCAGTTTGGCGAGCGGGAGATCAAGGCGTTTCTGACGGAGTTGGCGGTCGAAGGCAATGTGGCTCCGAATACCCAGAACCAGGCCAAGAGCGCCCTGCTGTTTCTGTACCAACAAGTCTTTCAACGCGAACTGGCGTTCTTGGACGCGGTTCCGGCGAGCAAGCCGGAGCGGTTGCCGGTCGTGTTGAGCCGCGAAGAGATCGCTCGGCTGTGGCCTGAGTTCAGGGGCCTGCGGCAACTGATGTTTCAATTAATGTACGGGGCGGGGTTGCGTCATCGGGAATGCCGGCGTTTGCGGGTCAAGGACATCTGCATCGACGAGGGGCACATCGTGGTGCGGACGGGCAAGGGGGAGAAGGATCGCATCACGGTGTTGCCCGATCGCAGTCGGCAACCACTGATCGAACAGATCGAGGCCATCCGGCGGCTACACCGGCGCGACTTGGATGACGGCTTCGGTGCGGTCTACTTGCCGTACGCGTTGGAGCGAAAGTACCCGAACGAGAAGCGCGAATTCGGCTGGCAGTGGCTGTTTCCGGCGCGGCGGATGTCCCGGGATCCGCGGAGCGGCGAGCGGCGGCGGCATCATGTGAGCGAGGATTACTTTGCGGACTTTTTCAAGCGGGCGGCGGATCGGGTGGGAATTGCCAAGAACGCCGTGCCGCATTCGCTGCGGCACAGTTTCGCGACGCATCTCCTGGAAGACGGGGCGGACATCCGGACCGTACAGGAATTGTTGGGGCATAAGGACGTGCGGACGACGATGATCTATCTGCACGTGATGAACAAGCCGGGATTGGCCGTGCGGAGCCCGGTGGATGCGTTGGCGTGACGGGGGTGGGCCCTTTCCGTCCGCTAGCGCCGAATGGGAAGCCAGCGGTTCTAGTGTTCGCTTTGTTTTTCGGCAGTCACCTGCGGCTTGCCGTAGAACGACTGCCCGGTCCTGGGTCCAATCTCATCGCTCCGGGGCGATCTCGCGGAGTTCGCCGTTGACGCGGACCTGGACCTTGGCGTCTTTGTCCCGCGCCTTGTCGGCGACGATGTGGAATGTCGTCACCTGGCCGTCCTGCCACTGGCAATCCACGCGGTAGCCGCCGCGGGCGCGGAGGCCGGCGAACGAGCCTTCGGCCGCCCAGGCTTGGGGCAAGGCCGGCAGCAAGGCGATTTCGCCGGCGTGGCTCTGCAGCAACATTTCGGCGACCGTCCCGGTGATGCCGAAGTTGCCGTCCATCTGGAACGGCGGATGGTCGCAAAACAGGTTGGGCAGCGTGTTGTAGGTCAGCAGTCCGCGGACCATGATCCCGGCCCGCTCGGCTTCACCCAACCGAGCCCAGACGCCGCACCGCCAGGGCCAGGTCCACGAGCGGCGGCTGTCGCCGATCGTCGTTTCGACCGTGAACGGCTGGCCCGTCGTCTCTTGGTGGTCGTTGCTCCGGACGCGCAGGCTCGTGATCGCCGCGGCGGCCAATTCCGGCGTCTGCGTCAAGCTGATCTGGCGGCCGGGATACACGGCGAACAGATGCGAAATGTGCCGGTGCGTGTCATTCGGCTCATCCCGGTCCGCCTGCCATTCCTGCAACTGGCCCCACTTGCCGATCTTGTTGGGAGCCAGGCGGGCTTGCATGTCGGCGACTTTTTTCTGGTAGTCCGCATCCACATCCAGAGCCTGGGCCATCTCCAGGTAGTTCTGGAACAGGTCCCAGATGATCTGCTGGTCGTGCATCACGCCGTCTTCGCGCGGGCCGTGCTCGGGCGACCAGCCGTTGGGGGCGACCAGCGTGCCGTCCGGCAGCTGCTTGAGATGATCCTCCCAGAACTGGCAGATCTCCTTGACCATCGGATAGCCTTGGTGCCGGAGGAAATCCAGGTCCTGGGTGAACGCCCAGTGCCAGGCCATGTGCTGGGCGTACCAGGCGCTGGCCGGGATGTTCCATTGCCAGCCGTTGCCGCCGAAGATGCTCTGGCTGGTGCGAGCGGTCCAGCCGCGGGTCTGTTCTCCAAACGCCTTGCGAGAGGCGATGCGGCAGGGTTCGGCGCACGCGGTGACGAAATCCAGCAGCGGCTGATGGCACTCGTCTAGCGCCGTGGGCTCCGCGCCCCAGTAGTTCATCTGCAGGTTGATATTGCTGTGATAGTCGCTGGCCCAGGCCGGCTTGTTGCTGTCGTTCCACAGCCCCTGCAGATTTGCCGGCAGACCGCCGGGACGCGAACAGCTGGCCAGCAGGTACCGTCCGTACTGGAACATGGTCTGTTCCAGGTCCGGATCGCTGGCTCCCTGGGCATAGGCGGCCAACCGCTGGTCGGTCGGCAAGGCCAGCGTCGCCGCATCCGAGCGGCCCCACTGGACGCGCACGCGGCCCAGCAGGGCGGCGAGGTCGGCCAGATGCGTCTGACGCAGCGTCTGGACCGACTTGGTTTCAGCCGCGGCGATATCCTGTGCCACCCGGGGCGCCGGCGGCTCGCCGCGCCAGTTCGCCTGGCAATCCGGTGCGTAGTCGGTGCGCGCGGCCAACAGCAGCGTCAGGCTGTCACAGCCGGTGAACGCCAAGGATTCGCCGTCGGCCTGGACGTCGCCGCCCGTGTGCAGGACGCGGACGCGGCAGGCGTGCTTCAGTCCGTTCGGCATCACAGCGTCCCACGACAAGCTGCCGGCCTCGGCAATGACCTGCGTGTCCGGCTGGCCCGGCTTGAGCCGCAACCGCCCGGTGAGCGCGGGCGCAGCTTGGCCGCCTTTCTCTGCCCTGTAGTGCAACACCAGCACCTGGTCCGGCCGGCTGGCGAACGCCTCGCGGCCGTACGCCACGCCGTCCTGGGAGAATGTCGTGCGGTGGATGCCCGTCGAAATGTCCAACTCGCGGCGGTAATCGGCCGGTGCGTCCGCCGCGGCGGCGCTGGCGAAGGCCACGCCTTCGAGCGCGATCTCGGCTACCTGAAAGTGACTGGCGCCCTGGGGGACGAACGAGAAGCGGTACCAGCGATACGCCGCCGGCTGGGCGAGCGGGAACGATTTCGTCTGCTGCCGGGATTCGAACGGCTGGTCCAGCTT
>CAIYOB010000593.1 GCA_903927685.1 uncultured Planctomycetaceae bacterium | reverse complement strand
GACCCGCTGACAACGGTTCCCTTGCACCGGGACTGGGCCGTCGTGCATTCCCCGCAGCCGGGCACGGCGATCGTGGCCACGGCCGGCGAACTGCGTGTCGAGGGCGCGGCCAACGTCGCAGCGTATGTCGAGCGGTCGCTGCCCGCCGAGGCGCGGCTGGTCGTCTGCCGCATCGATCAGCGGACGGACGGCGGCGCATCCTGGGGGCCGGGCTTGACGCTGGTCTGGCCGACCGGCCAGGTGCTGCGCGTCAACCTGCGCGCCGAAGGACGCTTCGGCGTGGACGATGGCCGTCGCCAGGTCCTGGAGGGCGTGAATCTGCCCGGACTGTGGACCCAAGTGGCGATTCAGTTGGAAGAACAGCAGATCGTCGTGCAGGTCTCCCAGGCCCAACAGGCCTGGCAGGAGCTGGCCCGTTTCCCGCGAAGTGAATTCCCCGGAGATCCGACGGCGGTCCGGCTGGGCAAGCTGAGCCCCAGCTCGAAGAACGAAGACTTCAGCACGCTGGGCCCGCCCGGCATCTGTGCCCTGCAGGACTTGCGCATCTACGGCCAGCGCGAATCGCCCTGAACCAACCCGTGTTTTCCAAGTTGGCATCGAGTGTCATTTCACATAGATTGACGTTCTATGAACCTGCCTCATACCTGTTTGCGTGGGATGTTCGGCCTGTTGCTGTTGATTGCCGCGGTGGTTTACGGCGCGGAGGGGCGGCCGGCTGCGGACTCGGCCGCGCGCCAATGGTCCGCCGAGGATCTGGATTTCTTCGAGAAACGGATTCGGCCGGTGTTGGCCGAGCGGTGTTATCGTTGCCATTCGACTCAGGCGAACGTGGTCCAGGCGAACCTCAAATTGGACACGGCGGCGGGAGTGCTGGCGGGCGGCGATTCCGGTCCCGTGGTCACGCCCGAGAAGCCCGCGGACAGCCCGCTGTTGGCAGCGCTTCGTTGGGAATCCGTCGAAATGCCGCCCGACGGGAAGTTGCCGGACGCGGTGATCGCCGATTTTGCCCGCTGGCTGGAGTTGGGAGCGCCGGATCCGCGGACGGGCGCAGCCCACAGCGCCGCGTCCCCGGCCGCCTCGCCGCACTGGGCGTTTCAATTGCCCGTCGCCCATCCACCGCCCGACGTCCAGGACGCCGCCTGGCCGAACAACGACCTCGATCGGTTCATCCTGGCCGAACTGGAATCGCGGAACTTGACGCCTTCGCCCCCGGCCAGTCCGCGCGCTTTATTGCGGCGTGTGAGTTTCGACTTGACGGGCCTGCCGCCCAGCTTTGACCAGACCTCAGCCTTGGAACGCGACCCCAGTGACGAGGCCTACCGACGCGTGGTCGATGCCCTGCTCGCCTCGCCGCATTTCGGCGAACGCTGGGCTCGGCACTGGCTGGACGTGGCCCGGTACGCCGACACCAAGGGCTACGTGTTCCAGGAAGACCGCAATTATCCGCAAGCCTACACTTATCGCGACTGGGTCATCGCGGCGTTCAACCAGGACCTGCCTTACGACCGCTTCCTGATCGCGCAGATCGCGGCGGATCAGATCGGCGACCCGGCAGTCGCCCCGGCGGCGGGATTCCTGACCTTGGGCCGCCGCTTCATCAACAACCAGCAGGACATTATCGACGACCGCATCGATGTTGTCTGCCGCGGCCTGATGGGGCTGACGGTCGGTTGCGCTCGCTGTCACGATCACAAGTACGACCCAATCCCGCTGGCCGACTACTATTCGTTGTACGGCGTCTTTGCCAGTTCCCGCGAGCCGAAGCAGGCCGAGGCGCCGCTGCTGCTGGCGGATGCCGATCCGCTGGTCCAGCCGGTCGTGTTCTTGCGCGGCAATCCCGCCAACCGCGGGCCGCAGGTGCCGCGGCAGTTCCTGGCCGTTCTGGCCGGTCCGGATCGTCAGCCGTTCCAGCACGGCAGCGGACGGTTGGAATTGGCTCAGGCGATCGCCAGCCCCCGGAATCCGCTGACCGCGCGCGTGTGGGTCAATCGGATCTGGGACCATCTGTTCGGGCAGGGACTGGTCAGCACACCCAGCGATTTCGGCACCCGCAGCGATCCGCCCACCCACCCCGAGTTGCTCGATTATCTGGCTTGCCGACTGATGAGCGACGGCTGGTCGACCAAACGCTTGATTCGCGAGATCGTCCAGTCGCGGACGTACCGCCAGGCGAGCGACGTCCGTGAGGCGGGGCGTGCTACGGATCCCGAGAACCGGCTGCTGTGGCGGATGAATCGGCGGCGATTGGACTTGGAGTCCTTGCGGGACAGCGTGATGGTGGCCGCGGGCCGCTTGGATCGGACCGTGGGCGGCCCGTCGGTCCAACTCACGGACTCGCCATTTCCCACGCGGAGGTCGGTCTACGGTTTCATCGATCGGCAGAATCTGCCCGGGTTCTTTCGGACGTTCGATTTTGCCAGTCCCGACGCGCACACGCCGCGCCGGCCGTTGACCACGGTGCCGCAGCAGGCGCTGTACTTGATGAACAGCCCGTTCGCGCTCGAACAGGCAACTCACCTGGCGAATCGGCCGGAGGTTCAGCAAGCGGCCACGGACGAGCAGCGCGTCGTAGCGGTGTTTCACTGTGCCCTGGGCCGCGAACCGGATGGCCGCGAGCGGGAATGGGCGCTGCAATATCTGAAATCGGCGGCCGAACCGGCGCCCGAGCCGAGCGCCGAAGACGAACTCGTTTGGCGCTATGGCTATGGCACCTTCGACGATGCGGCCCAGCGGCTGGCGTCGTTCACGCCGCTGCCGCACTTCACCGGCAGTGCCTGGCAGGGCGGCCCCAGCTTGCCCGATCCGAGCTTGGGCTGGGTGCTCCTGAACGCCCGGGGCGGCCATCCGGGCAATGACCCAGCGCATGCGGCCGTGCGCCGCTGGATCGTGCCGCGCGACGGCCGGATCAAGATCGACGGCGAACTGAAGCATTCGACGGACCAAGGCGATGGCGTGCGGGCTCGCGTGGTGGTCGGCCGCAGCGGTGTGGCGGGCGAGTGGACGGCACAGAACAGCAAGTCGGCGACGCGTGTGGAGTCGCTGGAGGTCAGCGCCGGGGATACGGTCGATCTGGTAACCGATTGCCGCGCGGAGCCCAGCTTTGACGGGTTCCACTGGACGGTCACGTTGCGGCTGGAGTCATCCGCCCGTGACGGCCGTCGCGAATGGGATTCGGCCGCCGATTTCCGCGGCCCGCAGCCGGAGTTGCTGACGCCGTGGGTGCGACTGGCCCAGACGCTGCTGATGACGAACGAGTTGGCGTACGTGGATTGAGGGTGACAAACATGTTCGGACACGATTTCCGCTGGGAACACCTGGCACTGACGCGCCGCGAGTTGTTGGCGCGGTGCGGCCTGGGGCTGGGGGCGTTGGCCTTGAGGCCGCTGCTGGGCGGCTCGGCGCAGGCGGGGACGCTGGGCGTCAATCCACTGGCGGCGCGGCCGCCGCACTTCCCGGCCAAGGCCAAGCACGTGATCCACTTGTTCATGAACGGCGGGCCGTCCCACGT
>CAIYOB010000592.1 GCA_903927685.1 uncultured Planctomycetaceae bacterium | reverse complement strand
CGGCAGAGCCCCAGCCGTCCGCGCCGGCGGCGGAGCCGCAACCGCCCGAGCCGGCGCCGCAGGAGCCTGCGGCGAAAGAACCCGAACCGGCCAAGCCCGAGCCCGCCAAGCCCGAAACGACGAAACCGGAGCCCGCGGAGCCCAAGACGCCCGAATCGGCAGCGACCGAGCCTGCCCCCGCCTCGGCCAGCGTCACGCCGGAAGACATTGCGGCCCTGGCCAAGACGCTCCGAGCGGCCCGGGCGGCGATTCAGGATGGCAGGTACGACGCGGCAATCGCCGAACTGGACAAAGTCGAATCGCTGCCGAAAAGCCCCGAGCATCACGCCAGATATGATCGTCTGTCGCTGTTGGCCGGGTACGCCAAGGACTTTCAGGCGGCGCTCAAGTCGTCCGTCGCCAGCCTGCAACCGGGTGACGAAATCGAGGTCGGCAGCAATTCCACGGTCGGATTTGTTAGCGCCGGCGCGGGCTCGATCACGGTTCGCGTCACGGGCACGAACCGAACCTATGCCTTGGACCGCCTGCCCGTGGGTCTGGCCGTCGCCTTGGTGGACCGCTGGCTGAAGAAAGACGACTCCGTGTCGGCCACCATCAAGGGCGCGTACTTGGCCTCGCTCAGGGACCTGGACGGCGAGCGGCGAACTAAAGCCCGCCAGTGGCTGGAAGAGGGCTCCAGGAAGGGTGTCGAAGGCGAATTGCAGAAGGTGCTTGACGACCGGTACGACCTGGAGAAGGAAACGCCCTAGCCCATGAATCTGCCCGCGACTTTCCGCCAGCGGTCACTCTTACGCCGGATGCCCGGGGCAAGTCCCGGCCGCAGGCGATCCGCGTTCGCCGTTGCATTTCTGGTCCTCGGGTGCATCGCGTCGGCCTCCGCGCAACCGACGCTTACACTGCTGGAGCAGATTCAGACCGCAGGCACGGTCAAGTCCGTCGGGGTGGGCACGATCACCGTCACCGACTCGGCCGGCAAGGACCTCGAGTTCAAGATCCAGCCGAAAGACGAGCAGGGCGTGCCGCTCTCGGGCACGCAGGCCGTGATCGACTTTCCGGCCACGGTCGAGATCCGCGGTCAGCTGAAGCCGGAATCGCTGACGCCCGGAACGCTGGTTCGTTTTCCCGGCCGAGTGAATCGACTGGGACGCACCGAAGGCCCTGTCGACCAGCTGGCGATCGTCGACGAGAAGCGTTACGAACTGGGCCTGGAAGTTGTCCAGGAGCCCGGCGAACGCGGCGGTTTCGCCCAGTGCATCATTACCGGCGATGTCTTTTCCTGTCGGGACAATCGCCTGGTGGTGAACGTGCCCAACACCGAATACGCGCGGAACAACCGCCTGGCGTTTACGCTGAGCAAGGACGTCAAGATCGGTCTGGAAAGCGACAACTATCGCCGCGCGAAGAACGGCGACAAAGTCACCCAGCTGCTGGCGGCCCGTTTCTCGACCGGCGACTTGGTGATCAAGGAGTTGATAGTCGAGGTCGCAGGCCAGACCGCTCCGGCGCCCTCCGCCGCGTCGGTCGATCTGAGCAAGTACCGCAACCTGTCCGCCGCGCCGTCCAAGCCGCGCGACGTGCGCTCGGCCCATTTCCTGATTCACACCGACGTGTCCGATCGCGATGCCCAGATTCTGTTGGACACGTTGGAGACGATGATCGTCCTGGTCTCGAACTACTTTGGGCGGCCGCCGGCCGGCGTGCTCGAGTGCTACGTCGTCCGCGACTTGCCGCAATGGCCGCCCGGACTGATTCCGCCCGAAGGCGTGGCGAAGATCTCCGAGCCGGCGGGGGTCGCGCTGTCCGTCCGCGTGGGCAATGTGGCCAAGTCGATTGTCTATGCGTGCGACCAGGTGGGCGTCGTCCAGCACGAGGCAATCCACGCCTACTGTACGCAGACTTTTGGCGACACGGGCCCGACGTGGTACGCCGAGGGACTGGCCGAGATGGGCCACTACTGGCAAAAGGATCGCCTGGAGATCGAACTCGATCCGGTGGTGATCAGCCACCTGAAGAACTCGCCGCCCAAGAAGATGCTGGACATCGTCGCCGCGGGCCAAATCACGGGCGATTCGTGGCAAGCGTACGCCTGGCGGTGGGCCCTCTGCCACCTGCTGGCCAACAACCCGAACTACGCCGGTCGCTTCAAGGCCCTGGGGATCGCCCTGATGACCGAGCAGCCCGGGGTCTCGTTCGAGACCGTGTACGGCCCCGTCGCGCGCGAGATTTCCTTTGAATACGACTTCTTTGTCCGCCATCTCGATAACGGCTATCGCCCGGACCTGTGCGCGTGGCAGTGGGGGCGAAAGTTCCAGTACCTGCCCGCTCAGGGTTACGTCACAGTCAAGGTCGCGGCCAAGTACGGCTGGCAGGCTACCGGCGTCAAGCTGGCCGCCGGCCAAGCCTTCGATTACGCGGCCAAGGGCGCGTGGAAACTGCAACCGGGCGGCGGCGAGGTCACGGCCGACGGCGACGCCAACGGCCAGGGTCGGCTCGCCGGGGTTATCATGAAGGATTTCTCGCTGGGCGAGCCGTTCGAGCTGGGCAGCCGAGGCACCTGCACGGCGGCTCAAGACGGCGATCTGTACCTCCGCTGCGGTGACCGCTGGAGCCAACTCGGCGACAACGACGGTACGCTCAGCGTCTACCTCCGCAAGAGTTCGACTCCGTAACGGGGACGCGGACTTCTTTGCCCGACTCCCTGAGTGCGATCCATTCACTCCCGGAACCCCTGTTTTGCGTTCTGGCCTGCGCTTCGCCGAGGCGTCGACCGTGGCAAAGTCCTCGTGTTCGGCGGCCTGCCTGCCGAGCGGTTCCCGCGTCCCAGTGTGTCGGTTCTTTCGCCGCCGGTGTCGGTTCTTTCGCCAGGCGTCACACGTCTGTCGATTGCTGCGGCCCCTGGGGCAGCGACTGCGAACCCGATTCCAAGCGGCTTTTCCCATGGTATGCCGCTATCTCAGGGATTTGCCGCCAGCCGGCATGCGACTTGCTTTTCACGTCGGTACAAGAAGGAGAACCGCGTCATGCCTGCGAACGGTCGTCTGCGTTTGCGAACTGCCTTTACGCTCGTCGAGTTGTTGGTGGTGATTGCCATCATCGGCATCCTGGTCGCGCTGTTGCTGCCCGCAATCCAGGCGGCCCGCGAGGCGTCGCGGCGATCGTCCTGCAGCAACAACCTGCGGCAGATTGCGCTGGCCATCCATCAGCACGAAGACACCTATCGGATGCTGCCCTACTCGAAGCGCGATCAGGCGCCCCAACGCAGTTGGGCGCCGGACATCCTCCCGTTCCTGGAACAGGCGAGCGTGGTGAGCGAGGCGAACTACGATCTGAGCCAGAACTGGTGGCGCAGCACGACTTACGCGGGCGTGCCCATCCCGAACGCCACCACGGTTCAGACCCGGCTGGCCGTGTTCCTCTGCCCGGCCACGCCGAACCCGAATCGGCTGCAGAACAAGACGGAGACTCCGCCGGAACAGAACAAAGTGGGCGCCTGTGGAGATTACTTCGTGCCGGAAGGGGTCAACATCGCCATCAATAACGAGCTGCCCGCCGTCGAGGCCTTTCCGGCCTCCGCCGACCTGCGCGGGGCACTCCGCAAGTACCCGGACGTCAATACCTTTGCCGCCATCCTTGACGGGACTTCGCACACGATCCTGGTCGCCGAGTGTGCGGGCCGCGAGGACGTCTGGCGGGGCCGGGTCATGAGGCCGGCCCTGGCCGACAAGACGCAGCCGAATTGCGCGCGAGCCCGCGGCGGCGCTTGGGCCACGAACGACAATCCCTACGAGATCGGCACGCGGGCCGATTGGTGTGGCAATGGCACCATCCCCGGCCCACTGAAGATCAATAACTCGAACGAATACGGGCATCTGTTCTACAGTTTCCATCCAGCCGGCGCGAACTTCGCATTTTGCGACGGATCCGTTCGGCATCTGGGCGAAGCGACGAATCTGCGCGTGCTGGCGTGCCTGGTGACTCGCGGCGGTGGGGAGACCGAAGATGTGCCCGCCCCGTAGACCGCCAGTGGAGCTCGCCTTGCTGCTGACCGTCGGCGTCCTCGTCAGCGGGTGCGGTCCGAGGCAGGAACCGGTGTACTCGGTCAGCGGCCAGGTCCTGTGGTCCGGAAAGCCGTTGGCCGAAGCGGTTGTCGTGCTGCATCCTGAAGACGGGACCCGGCGGAGCTTGACCGCTTGGACCGACGCGTCCGGGCGATTCCAGTTGACGAGCTACCAACCGGGCGATGGAGCCCCGGTTGGAACCTACCTGGTGACGGTCGAGTATCGCGACTTGGTCCAGGAGGGAGACGAGCGGGTCCGCCACGGTCCCAATCGGCTTCCCGCCTGCTACGCCAAGCCGGAAACCTCCGGCCTGCGTTGCGAAGTCACCGCCGGGACCAACACGTTGCCACCGTGGAACCTCGAGCGACGCTGAGCCCTTGGTGCCCGGCGAACCCGTCGCTGCCAATGTCCGACCGTAGCCCGAAGCGCGAGCGAGAGGGAGCAGCCCACTCGCTTGCGCTTCGGGCTACTGTGACACAAGGCACCGACCGGCCAACGGTCACCGAGTTCTCGTCAAGGTCTTTCGTGTGCGTTCGGAGGATTCGCCCCCGAGCGAAGTCGCCACGATCAGCTACAGCTGGAATCCGGACAGCGACAAATCGTGGTCTCTGGTGAATTCGGGCACGCCCAATCCGTTTCTGGATCCGTTTCATCGGCAGGCTCCCTATGCGGCCGAATTGCTCGACTTCTGGCGCATGATGGTCCAACGAGACCGGGCTTATGCGGCCAGGCTGGAACGGCACTACGACGAGATCCGGGCCGAGATTGGGCGGCCCGGGGACGACTGGGCGGGGAGCCGTTCGCCCAGCGCCGACGCGGCGAAGACACCCTTCCGCCCGCTCACCAAGCGGGAACGGAAGGCCCGAGACCGGCGGCTGACGCGCGCTCGCAAGCGGAAATGACTCGTCGGTCCGCTCGGCGACGGTTCCTTCCCGATTCTCTTGAGCCCCCTCGCGGACCACGGTCGCCGGGCCGGATCACACGGCCGGCGGGCGCGGTGCCGCTTGTCCCGCGTGCGGATTGCCGTGCAGCTTCTTCCCGATTTCCGCCTTCAAGCCCGCCAGGACGGACTGGCGGTCGGTCTGGTCCAGGATCTGCTTGACGACGTCTTTGGGCGCCTGGTTGCCCCACGACGAGCCGTGCTCGAAATAATGCTTGGCCGCGTGCCCGACGATGTACGAGCCGAAACCGGCAGCGGCGCCTTGAGGCAAGGCGGTCAGTACGGTGCCGTACCCCACGGTCAGCAGCTTGAAGGCCGACGAGGCGATGTGCAGCGCGTACTCGACCGCGATCCCGCCCGCCATCCAGCCCGCCGCCTTGAGGATCGACGTCACCAGCTCGCGGGCGTGCTTCCAGGAAATCTCCAAGCCGTAGATGTGCGACAGCGTGACGACCATCGTCACGTCAACGGCGCTGCCGCCGACGATGTCCGCCACGGGGATGGGATTGAGTGCCACGGCGACGGACTTGATCGCCGCATAGCTCCAGATCACCTGAGTCGCGTTCCGGTCCCGCAGGGACACGCGCAGGGTGGCAATCCGGTCGCTGCGGTCGGCGGCGTACAGGGCGCCGTTCAGGGCCAGCAGGGCCAGGCCCTCCTGATCGAGGATCTCCAGGATGCGGGCCTTCAACTGGCCGACGTCGGGCTTCGGCGTCCGCCATTCGTGCCGCGTCGAGCCGTCCGCGGACTCGATGATATACTCGACAGCCCGCGGATCGGCGGACGTCAGCACCACGTTCTCCGGCGGGATGATGCCAGCCAGCCGGTCGTCCCGCAACACCTCCAACAGCCGCTGGCGCTGATCGGGACTGTACAGGTCGATCTTGTTGAAGATCAGCAGGATCGGTTTGTGGATCGACGCCAGGGCCGACAAGGCTGAGAACTCGATCTCGTTGAGGTCGGAATCCGTGACGAACAGGATCAAGTCCGACCGCTCGGCCGCTTCCCGCGCCATCTCGCCCCGGGAGGCCCCGCCGACTTCGTTCAAGCCGGGCGTGTCCACCAGCACAATCTCGGACTGGGCCAGTCCCCGGATGCAATAGCCGCAGCCTTTCCAGGGCACATGCCAGATCTCCTGTGTCCAGCCGCCGCGCACGTCCACCGCCGCCACCGCCTCGCCGACCAGCGCGTTGATCATGGCCGACTTGCCGGTGCTGATTTCGCCAAACACGACGATCTCGACGCGGCCGTCGGTCAGCTTGTGCAGCATCCCCTGCAGTTGGTCCCAATCGCGGTGCAGGTGCTGCTTTTCTTCGTCCGTACAGCCGCGCAGCCGGTCCAGCGTATGCTCGACCGACGTGATCGCCTGGCGGTAATGATCTGCGGTGGGAAGCGTTTTGTCGTTCACGGGTCAGTTGGTTCTATCTCGAAACAGGCAGCGGGCCGTCTTGACCAGTTTGCGGAGTTCGCTCGCGCTGGTCAGGCGGTCCCATTCACGCCGGGCTAAACCGGTCAAGCCACCCGGGGGCGTCTGCATTTCTGCGCGGAAGTAGGCCAGGAACACGGCCCCGATCCAGCGAGTGATCAACGCCTGGACAATCCCCTGCAGCAAGCCGCCGGCCAGCGTGCCGGCGCCGGGGACGGACTTCAGCAGCGAGGCGACCAGCGACACCACCGCGGGCGTGGCGGCGCTGACGCCCAGGATGGCCAGCAGGTTCTTGCCCAACTCGCCCAGCAGCTTGACCGCCGCGTCGACGTCGATGTTCTGCCGGTACACGTGGGCCAGATCGACAACCATCTTGGACGAAATCGCACAGCCGACCGCCAAGTCGACCAGCGGGAACGGGCTGAGCGCCGCCGCGCCGGCGGCGCCCCAGGTGTACCGCTCGACGATCCGCCACGCCTGCCGGTCCAACGCCTCGCGGACGCGCCGCCGAGCCTCCTCGACCAGTCCCCGCGATTGCAGCAGCAGGTTGGCCACCAGCAGGCACTCGCCTTCGCCGCGGACCAACTCCAGCAGCCGGTCCGCCAGCGGGCTGATGTCCGGCGGCACCTCGACTTGCTCCTCGAGCGTCGAGCCGTCCGGCAGGACGCGGTGCCGCGTGCGGTTCGTGGGCCGTGCGCGGACGGCGACAACGTCCCGGGCCGCGGCGACCGGCGCGACCTGCTCGCACAACTGGCCCAGCAACCGCCGCCGATCCTCGTCGGCATACCAGTCCTGCTTGTTCAGGCACACGATCAGCCGCTTTTCCATCTGGCCCAACCGGGCCAGCAACTGATGCTCGGCCTCGCGCAAGGGCCCGTCGACCGCCAGCAGGATGACATCCGCGTCCTTGGCCGCCTCGGTCGAGATCGCCGCGTGCTGTTCCCCATCCACCTCGCCCAGGCCCGGGGTATCGACCAGCGTGACGTTCTGCAGGCCCGGCCACGGCGTCTCGCTGCGCTGGACTGTCGTTCCGCCCTTGGCATCCGTGGCGAAGACATCGCGGCCCGCCAAGGCGTTCAGGAGCGATGACTTGCCGCTGGAGATTGTGCCAAAGGCGACGATCTCCAGTTTCTGCGTTTCGCGCTTTTCTTCAAACCGTGCCAGCAGTGGAGCCAGTTCCTGGCGGACATATTCGTCGACGTCCGCATCGGCCTGCAAATCGGCGATCGCCGCCAGGTTGTCGCTGATCTCCTGCTGCTGCTGGTCCCGCGACAATTGGCTGGGGCTCTTGCTCTGCCGGGCGCGCTGCTCCCGTTTCCGCCGCGTATGGCTCCAGACCTGCCAGACGATCCACGCCGAGCACGCCAGCAGCAGCAGTGCTCCCGTCCCCACCGCCGCCAAGTAGACATAGGCCCACGTCTGCCCCAATTCCCGAGCGCTGCGATAATGGCCGATGATCTGCGGAGGGACGTAGACCAGCAACAACCCCACCGCGGCCAGCACGGCCAGCAACAGCAATCCGCGAAACGCACGTCGTGGGGTCATGGTTGAGGATGATCAGGTGGAAAGTGTAGCCCGAAGCGCCAGCGAGAGGGAAAGCCGTAGCCGGAAGCCAGCGAGAGGGTAAAACCGCCTCGCCTTCCTTCCCGTCCGAGCCGACAGGCTTATAGGATAATCTCGCCGTTCGTTCCTGACGAGGTCCCCGGGGGAATCCGAGCGAAGAACGAGCGGCGGATGGGCTCGGCGGGAGCGGGAGACCGGAGCCACTCGGGGCCTGGGGCGGAAATTCCGGCCACGGCTCCGCTGAGCCGGTGCTTGATTCTTGCTCGCCGAAGCAATAGAAAGGGGGGCATGAATGCACTTTCCGTCTCGCACCGCCATTCCCGCCTCGCCAGTCTCACCCAGCCCCGACCTCCACACGCCTTCAGGAGACGCCCATGACCAACACTGCATTCCTACTTTGCGCCGCCCTACTGCTGGTCCCGCTGAACGCGATCCACGCGGCCGAAGCCGCCGCGCCGCCGGAGATCGACTCGCCGACGCTGGACCACTGGTCCGCGCCCTACCGCAACTGGCATTACCAGCCCGGGCACGTGATTGGCTCCCAGCCGAACATCCCCGGTCACGAGCAGTTCCACAGCACGGACGTGCCGTGCGTCTTCCAGTTGCCCGGGCAGCCGGACCAGTGGTACATGAGCTTCATCGCGTTTAACGGCCAAGGCTACAACTCGTTCGTCGTCGAGAGCACCGATCTGGTCCAGTGGACCCAGCCGCGGCTGGCGATGGGCTTCGGTCCGCCGAACGAGTTCGACCACGGCGGCTGCGTGCTCGGTGCGTTCCTGTACGAGTCCTACGACATCCGGGCGCCGCGACGGCTCAAGCGGCGCGACGGCCAGTACTGGTCGCTGTACGGCTGCTATCCGCGGCAAGGCGGTTACGAATTGCGGCCGGGCTACGAAGGCGTGGCTTGCAGCGACGATGGCTTGACGTGGCGGCGAGCCAAGGACTCGCCGATCCTGGCCGTCCAGGATGCAGACTGCGGAAGCTGGGAAAAGGATTGCATCTACCAACCCTGGCTGGTCGAGGACGGCAGCCGGTTCTTCAACTTTTACAACGCCGCCAACGGCGGGATCGAACAGACGGGCCTGGCCTTCTCCTCCGACCTGCTGAGCTGGACGCGGCACACCGCCAACCCGGTGATCCGCAATCGCCAGGGCGGCTACGACGAGCAGTTCTGTTCGGATCCCAAGGTCTTTCGCGACGGCGACCATTGGACCATGTTCTACTTCGGCGTCGGCCGCGGTGGGGCGCATGTCATGGCGGCCTTTTCGCGCGATCTGATCCACTGGACCGCGCATCCGGAACCGCTGTACAAGGCGGGCGGCAATCCCAGCGGATTGGACAAGCAGTACGCGCACAAGATCGCGCTGGTCTACAACCCGCGGAACGAGACGTTCTACCTGTACTACTGCGCCTGCGGCAACCAAGGCCGCGGCATCGGACTGATCACCAGCAAGCCGCTGATAGGTGAACGATAAAACGCCTATCCTGCAGCAGCCCCTCTTTTCTCGGGAGAACGCCACGATGAAGACGATGTTACCCGCAACCTTGGCCCTGGCCGCGATGTCCGCGGTCGCGTCGGCGGCGCCGGCCGATGAGGCGTTGCCTCAGCCGGGGACCATCCTGGTCAATCGGGAGAAAGGCGAACTGATCGCGTGCGCGGTCGTCCAACATCCCGAGGACAAGCCCTGCATCGACGACTGGGGCCAGCGGGTCCAGGCGTTTGTGGGCTGCCGCCAAGCGGCCGGCGGCGACGCCAAGATGGCCGGCTATTTCGTCTTTTTGGTCGATGTGCCGACGGAAGCGATCTACGACGGGCTGATCCAACTGGGGGCCAAGCCACAGGTGCACTACAGCATTCAGGAAGGTCAGCGGCGCGCCGGCTTGTACCAGCGTCGGGCTGACTCGCTTGCTGAGCGTCAGCGCCGGGCTGACCCCCGCCTGAGAGGTGGCGGTATATGTCCCGTTTACCCCTTCGAGTGTGCTCACAATG
>CAIYOB010000591.1 GCA_903927685.1 uncultured Planctomycetaceae bacterium | reverse complement strand
TGCTGAACATCGGCCTGTACTTCAATCATGACTGGACCGGCGACGGCCCGGTCAGCCGCGATACGCTGCGCGACTGGGCCAAGAGCTTGGCCGCGCAGATCGAGGCGTATGTCGGCGCTCTCGAGCGCGAGGCGGCCGCCGCCCTGGGCGAGAGGATCGGCACCGGCGGCTCGCAAGCACGCTTTTTCGTCTTCAACCCGTTGAGTTGGAAACGCACCGAGGCGGCCGACTTGCCTTCTCCGGACGCGGGCCCGGTGCACGTGATCGATTTGGCGACCGGTCAGCAGACACCTGTCCAGCGCGTCACTCGCGACGGCCAACCGTATCTGCGAGTCCTCGCCGTAGACGTGCCGTCGGTGGGGTACAAGGTGTTTGAGGTGCGACCGGGCCAGGGAAAAGACTTTCCGGATGCAGCGATCGCACGAGATGGAGAGCTGGAAAACTCGGTCTATCGCCTGACGATCGACGGCCGCGGGGCGATCACGAGCCTGATCGACAAGGCGCGCGGCGACCGCCAGTTCGTCCGCACGATCCACGGCCGGGCGATCAACGATCTGGGGGACGGCACGGGAACGGTCGAGGTCGAAAGCTGTGGACCGGTCTCCGTGACGTTGCGGGCCACTTCGTCGATGCCGCTGGCGCACACGACGCGGGTCACGTTGTATCGGGATTCCCGCCGGATCGACATTGACAACGAAATCACACAGAACTTCCATTCGACGGGCGACCGTCCGCCGCGTTGGGCGTTCAGTTTCAACCTCGATTCGCCCGACGTCTGGCACGAAGAAGTCGGCGCGGTGATTCGCGCCAAGCTCCTGGCCGACGGAGGGCACTACGCGCCGGACCACGCCCGCTACGACTGGCAGACGCTGAGTCACTTTGCCGACATCAACGGCGAGGGGACCGGTGTGACGCTGTCCAACGCCGACTGTCTGTTCATGAAAGTGGGTGACAGCAGCGTGACGTCCCTGGATACGGCCAGCCCTCAGCTTAGCGTGCTGGCCGGCGGGATGGTCGACGGCGAACGGCTGGGCATCCATCATCAGGGTGGAGACCGTTACTTCCGCCAACGGTTCGCCCTGCAGACGCACGCCGGCTGGGACGAGGCCCAGGCGATGAAGTTCGCCTTGGCGCACCAGAATCCGCTGGTGACGGGGCGCATCACGGGTCAACGGCCCGTCTATCCGGAAACGGAGCATGGCTTGTTGACGATCAGCGACCCGCAGGTGCTGATGTGGAGTTTGAAGCCCGCCGAAGACGGCATCGAGCAGGCCGGGATTGCGCTGCGGGTCTGGAACCTGGGGGCCGCGCCGGCCAGGTTCACCGCGACGCTCGCCGGCGTGCGAATCCTGGCCGCCCGGCAGGCGACGCACATCGAGACCCCGACCGCCGACGCAGCGGTTGACAACGGAGTCCTCACCGCCCCGGCGGCCGCGCATGCCCTGGAGACCTACCTGCTGGTGCCGGAATTGCCGCAGCAGCCGACAAAATGACCGGGGAACGGCCAGCCCTGCTGATTCACCAAGCCGGGAACGTCGCCCCCGGGCCCGGGGCGACGAAGTTGCGTATTCTCGTCCCTTCATTCTGGCCGAAGGCCATAT
>CAIYOB010000590.1 GCA_903927685.1 uncultured Planctomycetaceae bacterium | reverse complement strand
CGTGAAAGCCCTGTTGCAGCGGCAGGAACCGTCGTAGCTGGCCGCCGTCCCACTTGCCGAAACAACCGTTCGTGTAACCGTGTTCGCGGAGCAGTTCGGACAAAAACACCTCGCGTTCGTCCGTCCCCAAGATCATTTCCGGCGAAACGGCGTACTCCTCGGCCGTGTAGCGGTGATCGTAGTCGACCAGGTCGTTCCGCATCATATCGTACGTGCCGCACCGCTGCGGATAGCGGCCGGTCAGCAAGCTGGCCCGGGACGGCGTACAGGCGGGCCAGCTGACGTAGAAACTGGTCAGCCGCACGCCGCCAGCCGCCAACCGGTCCAGGTTCGGCGTCTGGACGTCCGTCCCGCCGAAGCAGCCCAGATCACGGTAGCCCTGGTCGTCGGACACGATCAGCACAATGTTGGGACGCAGCGGAGTCACGTCCGCCGTGGCATCTGCCGACGCGAGTCGAGGCGTACTGATCGCCAACGCACTCACCACGAGCGGCCACCAGTGAGCATGACGACAAGAACGCAATTGGGGTTTCATGGGGCACATCCGACTCGAATACGACTCGCCATTTGCCGCCTGTGGGCGCCGGCAATTCAGGCAGTTACGGGTTCCATCGACAATACACTACACGGTCCCTCGCGCGCTGGCGAGTCCCAGGCACGGCCCGCTGTCGCCGTTGGCTCCGGGCTCGACTCGAATCAGCCCTCGGCTGGTTCTCGCGCGAGCATCGCTCGAAGGCGTCCATCGTAACGAGGCAACCCCATTTGCACTGCCAACAGCCGATCGCGCCGGTCCGTGACAAACCGGTCGAACCCCTGTGACTCCCTTTGACTAGCGGGAATTGCCTGCCTAGAATGCAGAAGCTCGTGGAAGGAGACCCGCTGATGGCCATGCCGGTCGAGATTCCGTTCGGGCTGCAATCGCTGGTCGCAGCAACCGTAGCGCACGGTCGTTTCGTGAATGAACAGCAGCAGAGAGGCAATTTCATCTGCTGGGTACGCCGAAGGAGGACGGCCGATGATCGCGAGAATCGGCGGCATGGTGGTCGATGGGGAACTCGAATTGGACGAGCCTGTTCCCTTGCCCCCCCTGACACGGGTTACTGTCACGATCGAGTCCGTTGTGGATCAGGCCCAGCGTCAAGCAGCCTGGGAGCGTTTTCAGAATCGAGTTCGCACCAATCCGCTACATCTCGGCAGACGCGACTGGACTCGCGAGGATCTGCATGAACGCGATTGACACGAACCCGACATTGCTCTTCTGTTCCCCCTGGCCCTCCCGACGCCACGTGTGCTCGAACGCTCGCTGAGTATCACGCGGCGGTTCAGTCTGTCCCACTGGGATGGCCTGCTCGTGGCCGCCTGCGCTGAGGCCGGAGTGGATACGCTCTACTCGGAAGACATGGCTGACGGGGCAGAGTACGATGGAGTCACCGTCGTGAATCCGTTCCGGTCACCGTGAATTCCCGCCTGACAAGCGGGCGAGGCCGCGGTGCTTGGCCGTGCCAATGGACGGGGGTCGATCGTCGTCGCGGCCAAGCCTCACCAACACCAGCGATCCGTCTTGCCGGCATCCGGCCTTGCGTTTGACCGTTGAGCCTCTATGCGTAGACAGAAATCGAAGCAGTGCGTCGGCATGAACTCGAAACGGCACCATTGTATTCCCCTCACGGCGTGGGCGGAAGTGCTTGATCTTTGATGTGTTACATCGATCCCGCCCCAAGAAATGACGTTGTGCAACTGTTTTGGGGTACTGGATTGACAACTTGCACGGTTGCTGGTGATAGCAGCCTGACACGCTTTCGCGGACAAGTTAGAATCACAGCGGCTCGCAGGCGTCTTTCAGGTAGGTCTCCCCACACAGCGAAAGGCATCCCATGACACAATCCCTCCCCAAGATGAACATGGACAAGTCCGCGACGGGTTGTTGTCCGCGGTTCGATCCGGCGGCCTGGGATGGTGCGGAAGTCGACTTCCGTGACAAGCCGTTCGTGCGGGCGACGACCGTGAACTTCATGCATGTCCCGCTGAATATCGGCTCGGTCTTTCAACGCACCTGGGCCAAGGTCGAACGCGCGGGGGCGGCACCGACCGAGGATTACCTGATCCTGTCGACGGACCCGTCGCCTTGGCGCGGCGAACACTTCTTTGCCGTCGCCCAACCGGTGCCGGACGCCGAAAACGTGACGCTGTCCGGACACTACTTGACGAAGGTCTTTGAAGGGCCGTTTCGCGACGCCGGCAAGTGGGTGCGGGAGACGGTGCAGTACGTCCAATTGCAAGGCAAGCAAATGCGGAAGCTGTACTTCTTCTACACCACCTGCCCAAAATGCGCCAGGCAATTTGGGAAGAACTATGTCGTGGCGTTCGCGGAGGTGTGAGCTTACCGCCGCTTCCAGATCCGCTCCATCTGTCCCTGTACATCAACCTGGAGAATACCCCACATGGCACGTTTTTCCTGGCTCCTCGGCAGCGTCTGCGCGGGAGCATTGACCATCGTCGCTGGTCTGGCCGCAACCGCCCAGGATCCGGCACCGTCGTTGGTGGCCTCGGCGGCGCCGGACTGGCCGCAATGGCGCGGTCCGCGGCGGGACGGCATTTCCGCTGAAACCGGCTTGCTGCAAGCTTGGCCCGACGGCGGTCCGAAATTGCTGTGGAAGGTCTCCGGCATCGGCCAGGGCTATTCGTCCCCGATCGTCGTCGGTGATCGTCTGTACATCACGGGCGATTCGGACCAGGATCTGGCCATTCGGGCCTTCACGCTGGACGGCCAGCCCTGCTGGCAGACCACCAATGGGAAACGGTGGGAAAACCCTTATCCCGGCGCTCGGTCGTCTTGCACCTACGACGACGGAAAACTCTATCACCTGAACGCCCACGGACGCCTGGCGTGCCTGGATGCCGCGACGGGGGCCGAGTCCTGGGCGGTGAATGTGCTGGAGCAAGCCGCTGCCAAGAACATCATGTGGGGCATCAGCGAGTCCGTTGTGGTGCAGGGGGATCGCGTGTTTGCCACGCCGGCGGGCGCCCAGGGCCTGATGGTGGCCTGCGACAAGCGGACCGGCGCACCGCTTTGGGCGACGCCGGCCTTGGAGGGCGAGCAGGCGTCCTATTCCTCGCCGATCCTGATCCGCGACGGCGATCGGCAACTGCTGATCAACGGCGGCTTGAAGTACGTGTTTGCCGTGAACGCGGACGACGGAAGCCTGGTCTGGCACTTGCCCCAAGTAGATCCGAAGAACACGGTCAACACGACGCCGGTGTTGCACGGCCGGCGTTTGCTGTTGACCAACACCAGCCGCGGATTCGCCGCCGTGTTCGGCGTCCAGTTCGAGGGCGATTCGGCGTCCCGCGTCTGGACCAACGATCTGTCGATCAGCCATGGCGGGACGATCTGCGTCGCTGGTCGTTTGTACGGAGCCAGCAGCCGTGGCGAGGTGCGAGGTTGGGCCGCGATCGATCCGGCGACGGGCAAGCCCACGCAGATCAGCGATCTGGCCGGGGGGGCGCTGATCTTCGCCGACGGACGGTTCTACTGCCTGACGGCGTCAGGCACGATGACGCTGCAGGAATTGACCGCCGAGGGCTTGCGAGCGGTGGGCCAATTCCAGGTGGCCGACGGCAAGGACGTCTGGGCGCATCCGGTGGTGTGCCAAGGCAAGCTGTTCCTGCGGTATCACGACAGGTTGTTCTGTTACGACGTGCGGCGATAGGGCGGGGCGTCCATGGGATGCCCACGGCTTGCCCGTGGGAGTTTCACGTTCGTCGCTACACCGGCGCACATCCCCAGCCCACCCCCCCGTTCCCCAGCGGCGGCGGAGCCGTCGCAGGGGAACGGGGGGGTGGTGAAGAGCATCGTGTGGACGGCTCGGAGAGCCATCCTACCTGGGGCCTTACGCCCGCTTCCAGCGGGTGCCGGCTGGGCCGTCGGCCAGTTGAACGCCGCGGGCTTGCAGCTGCTCGCGCAAAGCGTCGGCGCGAGCGAAATCCTTGGCTTGGCGAGCCTCGTTTCGGGCGGCAATCAGCTGCTCGACTTCGTCATCCCCTGCCGCCGGCTCGAAATCGATCACCGCCAGGATCTGATTGGCTTGCCGCATGAAGCCCAGCACCTGCTGGACCTGGTCCGCATCCAATTCGCCCTCGTTCAACAGCCGATTGACCAGGCGGATCAGACCGAACAGCTTGCCCAAGGCGGTCGAGATGCTCAGGTCATGGTCCAAGGCTTCGTGCCAGCCGGTGTGGGCTTCGTACAAGGCCTGATCCAGATCGGGACTCCGCCGCCCGGCCTGGAAATGCTGCAGGCGGTCCACGAATTCGTTCAGCCGGCACACGCACTGGCGGGCACGCTCCAATTCGGCGGCGGAATAGTTGAGCACGGTGCGGTAGTGGGTCGCTAGCAGCCAGTAGCGGATCGTCGGCCCGGAGAAGCCCAGGGCCAGCAGTTCGTCCAGGCGGACATCGTTGCCGGCGGCGCGGCTCACCTTCTTGCCGTCGGCCATGACCACTTCCGAATGCATCCACAGTTTCGCCAAGGGCTTGCCCGTCAAGCCGGCCGTGATGGCGATCTCGTTGTCGCCGTGGGGAAACGTCAAGTCCGTGCTGGCCGTGTGGATATCAATGGGCTGGCCCAGGCAGCGGACCGCCATGCACGAGCATTCGACATGCCAGCCCGGCCGGGCCTTGCCCCAGGGGGTCTGCCAGAAGATGCCGGCTTTCAGTTCCGCCAGCGTCGGACGCTTGAACAGGGCAAAGTCGCCGGGGTGGTCCTTCTCGTAGTAATCGTACGTCGTCGACGAGACCCGGCGCACCTGATCCAATTCGACGCGGGACAACTTGCCATACTCAGGGAAACTGCCGATCCGGTAATAGATCGAACGCAGTTTCTCGTAGGCCAGCCCTTTCTCCAGCAGCCCCCGGGTCTGCTCGACCATTTCGTTCACGTGTTCGCTGGCGCGCGGGTAGTGGTGGGCCCGCGCGACCCGCAGCGTCTGGAGGGCCTGGAAGAAACAGGCTTCCCAGCGCGCCGTAAAGTCGCGCAGCTTGGCCCCGGCCTGCAGGCATTCGCTGACCGTGCGGTCGTCGATATCGCCCAGGTTCATCGCGTGCTTGACGTCGTAGCCGCGGCATTCGAGGTAGCGGCGCAGGACGTCGGCGAACACCACACGCCGACACAGTCCCAAATCCGGCGGCCCGTCCAGGCTGGGGCCGCAGGAATAGATGCTGACCTTGCCCGGCTTGACGGGCTCCAATTGCTCGACCACGCCCGTCAACGTGTTGTAGAACCGCAGCGGCTCGAGCACGACCTCCGAGGCAAACAGCGACGTGGACAGATAGCGTTCGCCCCCGTCCGGCAACAGCGTCACGACGGTGCCGCGGCCCAGTGCGCGAGCTTCATCCAGGGCGACCTTCAGAGCCGCGCCGGCGCTCATGCCGACGAACAGGCCTTCTTCGCGGGCCAGTCGCCGCGCCGTCTCGTAAGCCGATTCGTCATCCACGTTGACAATTGCGTCGGGCTCGGCGGGCTGGAAGATCCCGGGCGCGTAGCTCTCTTTCATGTTCTTCAGGCCCTGGATCTTGTGGCCTTTGAACGGCTCGACGCCCACGACGCGGATCGCCGGGTTGAACTGTTTCAGCGCCCGGGTCACGCCCATCAACGTCCCGGTGGTGCCCATCGTCAGCACGACGACGCTCACCTGGCCGTCGGTCGCTTCCCAGATTTCCCGGCCGGTGCCTTCGAAATGGGCCTGCCAGTTGGCGTCGTTGTTGAACTGGTCGACCAGGAAGTATTTCTCGGGCTCCTCGCGGGCCAGGCGATACGCTTCCTCGATCGCCCCGTCGGTGCCCTGGTAGCCCGGCGTCAGGCGGATCTGGGCCCCGTAGGCTTTCAGGATCCGCTTACGTTCCTCGCTCGCCGACTCGCTCATCGTGACCAGCAGCCGGTAGCCCTTGACGGCGCAGACCATCGCCAGGCCGATGGCCGTGTTGCCGCTGCTGGCCTCGAGCACGATCTGGCCCGGTTTCAACTGGCCGGTCGCCTCGGCCTGCTCGATCATCTTCAGGCCGACCCGGTCCTTGACCGAACCGCCGGGGTTCATCGACTCGAGCTTGACCAGCAGTTCGACGCCCGGCGCCGGGTTCATCCGGTTGATGCGGACCAGCGGCGTATCGCCGACCAGTTCGAGCACATTATTGACTTTGCGCGATGCCATCGCAGCCCTTTAGGCCGGCTGGTTTTTCAGCGTCTGGTACATCTCCAGGGCCCGGGCCGGCGTTTCCCCGTCGTGGACCACGGCCCGCACGGCCTGGATCATCGCCACGGGACACTCCGCGCCGAAGATATTCCGGCCCATGTCGACGCCGGCGGCGCCCTGGTCGATCGCCTTGTACGCCAGCTCGAGCGCCTCGGGCTCGGGGATCTTCTTGCCCCCGGCGATGACCACCGGAACGGGACAGGCGGCGGTGACCTGCTCGAAATCCGGTTCACAGTAGTACGTCTTGACGAACTGGGCGCCCAGTTCGGCGCACACGCGACAGGACATGCCCAGGTAACGCGCGTCGCGGACCATGTCCTTGCCGACGGCCGTCACGGCCAGCGTCGGCAGTCCGTACTTCATCCCCGCGTCGATGGTCTGGGTCAGCACGCCCAGCGTTTCATGCTCGAAGGGCGCGCCGATATACGCCATCACGGCCTGGGCCGCGGCGTTCAGTCGCAGGGCGTCCTCGACGTCCACGCCGATCCGCTCTTTGCTCAGCTCCGTCAGCACCGTGGCTCCGGCGCTGGTCCGCAGCGCCACGGGCTTGATGCACTGCGGCGGAACGACCGAACGCAGGATCCCACGCGTGCACATCAGCACGTCCGCATACGGGATCAACGGCACGATGGTCAGGTCCACCCGCTCCAGTCCGGACGTCGGCCCCATGATGTAGCCGTGGTCGAACGCCAGCATGACCACGCGTCCGGTGCGAGGATGGAAGATCTGGGACAGCCGATGCTTCATGCCCCAATCGTAGGCCGCCGAGCCTTTCACGTGAAATCCCGGCGTTTCCTGCGGGATGCCGATACCGTAGTCCTTCGCGTTCTTGTTGCCTTCGCCTTCCGCCATCGAAAAAAGTCCTTTCTGAAGTTCGTGTTCTACTTGCCGTTCAACCGTGGTTTCAAGCCGTTCGTCAGCCCGGCCACGGCCGCAGCTCCTTCGGCCAATCCCTGGAAAAACAGCGCGATCGACGTCGCCCCGGGGTCCTGGTGCCCCAGGCTGCGGTCGCCCAGATTCCGAGCTTTGCCGAATTTTGCCACCAGGGTTTTCGTCGCTTCCGCGCCGGCCTGGGCCGCGGCGGCCGCCTTGGTCAGCGCCGCCGCGACGGAATCGCCGCCGTCGGCCGCCGCCTGCAGGGCCTCGACTGCCGGGACCAACGCGTCCAGCATGGTCTTGTCGCCGAGCGACGCCTTGCTGACAGCCCGCATCTTGGTCAAGCCCGCTGCGAACATCGACGCCAGTCGCGAGGCATCAAACTCGGAGGCTTCCCCGGCCGGCCCGACCATGCCCATCAGCAGCGAGCCCATCAGCGGGCCCGTCGCGCCGGCGTCGATACTCATCACCGACCACCCGACGCCCTGCAACAGGGCTTTGCCGCTCGGGGTTTGGCAGCTGTCGATGCCTTTCTCGAGCGCCTCCATGGCCCGGGTCATGGCGATCCCATGATCCCCGTCGCCGACGGCCGAATCGAGTTTTCCCAGTTCGGCAGCGCCGGCCTTGACCCGCGCGGCTGCCGCCCGCAACACCTGGACCAATCCCGGATAATCGACGGTGTTCGCCATCGCTTTCTTTCCCTCTTCTCGCCCCTCATCCCGACCCGCTCCCCGGCGTACCGGGGCAAGGGAGCTATTTTGCCACCGAGTTACCGGACCGTCAGGCTCGGCGTATCGCAAGCCGCATCGTACAGTCCGATCAGTTCATCGTCCAGTTTGGCGATGCACAGCTGGAAGCCGCCCATCTCCTGGACCGTCAGGAATTCGCCGACCAGCGAGCGCGCGAGGACCAGCCCGCGTGCGTCCAGCAGCTTGTTCACGGCCCGCAGGATCAGGTACTGTTCCATCAGCGTCGTCGCGCCCGAGCCGTTGACGACGACCAGCAGTCGGTCGCCGGCTTGGACGGGCAGCGTGTCCAACAGCTTGTCCAGCATGATCTTGGCGGTCTCATCGGCGCTAGCCAGTTTCATCACGCCGCCGCCGCCCTCGCCGTGCTGGCCCATCCCGACTTCCATCTCGTCGTCGGCGATCTGGCCGATCACGCCGCCGCTGGCCGGGTGCGTCGCCGAGGTCACAGCGACGGCCAACGTCCGCATGTTCTGATTAAAACGCTCGGCGATCGCGAGCACTTCGTCCAGGCTCTTGCCGGCTTCGGCCGCCGCGCCGGCGATCTTGTACAACGGGATACAGCCAACCAGGCCGCGGCGGTTTTCCAGCGGCGCGTCTCTGCCCGCCGAAATATCCTCGTGCGTGAGGATCTTCTGGACGTTGAGGCCCTGCTGGGTCGCCATCTCGAAGGCCAGATCGCCAGCCATGACGTCGCCCGCATGATTCAGGATCACCAGCAGCGTGCCGGCTGGGCGGGCCATCGCTTGCAGAGCGGCCAAAACGGCCGGGGCGCCGGGAGCGGCGAAGATATCGCCCACCACGCTGGCATCCAGCATGCCCGGGCCGACGAACCCGCTGAGCGCCGGCTCGTGCCCGGCTCCGCCCAGCGTCACCACCGCCACCTTGTCGCCGCTTTTCGGCGTGGCCCGCAACACGGTCTTGCCCTGCAGCTTGATCTTGTGACCGTACGCCAGGGCGAACCCTTCCAGCAACTCGACGGTCAGGTTCTCCGGGGCATTGATGAATTTTTTCATCGGCATCGACAGTCTCCTCGTGGTCGGCATGGACGCGAACGGAAAGTCCATCTCTGTACCCGAACGGCCGGTTTTGATCAATCCCCTGTGGCCCACTCGGGGTGCCTGATGGTACACTGACCGGCGATCATGCGTAACCCGAACCCCGGACGAGCGATGGCCACCGACGCGCCCAGCCACGGCTTTGTTCGCCCCTTGCTGTTCCTGGCCGCCTTGCTGGCCATTCCGATCGTTCCCTTCCTGATCTTTGGGGACCGGCTGGAGGCCCGCATCACCGACTGGTTGCGTCTGGATCTGTCCCCCGTCACGATCGCGGCGGCGGTCTTTGGTCTGTTGGCCGGCGATATCCTGTTGCCCGTCCCCTCCAGCATCGTCACGACGTTTGCCGGGCGGGCCCTGGGCTTCTGGAGCGGGACCGCGGTGGCCTGGTCTGGAATGACGGCCGGCGCGGTAGGCGCCTTTGGCCTGGTCCGCGTTTTCGGCCGGCCCCTGGCCCGCCGCCTGTCCAGTGATCAGGCTCTGGCCCGCACGGACGACTTGGCTGGGCGCTGGGGCGTGTTCGTGCTGGTCCTGACCCGCCCCGTCCCCGTGCTGGCCGAGGCCAGCGTGCTGTGGATGGGGACGACGCGGCTGGCGTGGCCACGTTTCTTGACCGCCGTGGGGCTGAGCAACCTGGGCATCGCCAGCACATATGCGGCGCTGGGCGAGCACGTTCCGTTGCCCGTGGCGATCGCCGCCTCGATCGCCTTGCCGTTGGTGCTGGCCGGCTTGGCGCGTTGGCTCTGGCCGGCGGCTCCGCCAGCAGCCGGCTGGGCTCAGGACAATGGCCTTCCCCCCGCACCGATCCAGGAGGTAGAACGATGACGTTCTTTCGGCCCGACACAAGCAACCGGAGGTCACTCAAATCGCAGTTCACCCGGCGCGAGGCGTTGGGCGCAGTCGCGGCAATGGCGACCGTCGCCCTCGTGCCCCGCCACGTCTTGGGTGGCGCAGGCCACGCGGCGCCCAGCGACCAGCCCGTGCTGGCCGGCGTCGGCGTGGGCGGCGTCGGATTCGGACAGCTGCAGGCGTGCGAGAGTGCCGGCTTTCACGTCGCGGCGCTGTGCGATGTGGACGACGTGTACGCCCGGAAGGCCTTTGACCGCTGGCCCCAGGCGCGGCGGTATCGCGACTTTCGGGAACTGCTGGACGCCGAAGGCCCCCAGATCGACGCCGTCTACTGCGGCACCCCCGATCACACGCACGCGCTCGTCACACTGGCGGCGATCCGCCAGAAGAAGCACGTCTGCTGTGTCAAACCGCTGACGCGGACCATTGAGGAGAACCGGGTCGTGATCCAGGCGGCGCGGGAAGCCGGAGTCGCCACGCAAGTGACGGCGTCGCCCAACACCAGCGACCGGGCCTGCCGGACCTGCGAACTGATCTGGGCGGGAGCGATTGGGGCGGTGCGCGAAGTCCACATCTGGTCGAACCGGCCTTTGTGGCCGCAGGGCATGCAGCGTCCGCCGGGCCAGGATCCGGTGCCCGAGTCCCTGGATTGGAACCTGTGGATCGGCCCGGCCCCCATGCGGCCGTTCGTCGCGGACTGGCCCGAGGGGCACTTGGCCCTCGCCCAGGTCAAGGCGGGACGCCCGCGTTCGGCTGTGTATCACCCGTGGAACTTCCGCGGCTGGTGGGATTTCGGCACGGGGGCCTTGGGCGATATGGGCTGCCACCACGTGAACACGCCGTATCGCGCGCTGAAGCTGAGCTACCCCACCGCCGTCTCGGCGTCTGCGACCCAGGTGTTTGCCGAAACGGCCCCCCTGGCATCGGTCGTGACCTACGATTTCCCGGCTCGCGAGGAAATGCCGCCGGTGCGTCTGGTGTGGTACGACGGCGGCATCATGCCGCCGGTGCCGCCTGAGTTGAAAGGCCGCGGGCTGCCGGACAGCGGCGAGCTGTACATCGGTGACGAGGGGAAGATGCTGGGCGCCGAGATCCTGGGCGACGACCGGGCGAAAAAGTCGGAGGCCGTGCCCAAGACCTTGCCGCGGCGGCCGGGCACCTGGGGCGAGTGGTACGAGGCCGTCCGAGGCGGCGGACCGGCTGGTTGCCATTTCCCCTGGGCCGGGCTGCTGACCGAGTTCGTCCTGTTGGGCAACATCGCCATTCGCAGCAGCAAGCGTCTCGAGTACGACGCCCAAGCCATGCGGTTCAGCAACGATGCGGCCGCCAACGAAGAGGTGAAAGCAGCGTACCAGAACGGCTGGTCGCTCGGGTCATGACCGTGACAGGCAGGAGCACATGTGCATGAGGCACTGCAGGAATTGGCTTTCGATAGGGATTGGAATGGCCGCCCTCTTGGCCGCCGCGTCCGTCCAGGCGGAGAGCAACATCCGCCCGAGACTGGTCCGCGGCGAACCGGCAGCCAGCGAACGCGACGAGCAGGAGTCGCTGTTCAATCATTATTTCCAAGAGCAGAAGCTGGTCTACGAGACGGAATTCGCCCGGCTGAAGACGGCTGCCAAGGTGGATGCTTGGCGAATCCCGTACTCGGCGGCCATCTATCCCGAGCGGGCCGGCGGGCTGGCGGCGGCGCGCAGCTCGACAGGCACGGTGCTGGGCAAGTACGACCAGGCGTTCCACGCCGGCCAGAGCCTGGCCGAGTCGTACGATCGCCGCCGCAAGTCGCGGACGGAAGTCCGCCGCGGGGGATTGTTCGGACGTTCGCGCGCTCGCACGTATTCCGACACCGAAGCGTGGGAAGGCTACTGCAGCGGCTTCACCGCCTCGACCATCCGGCACCCGGAGCCCTTCCGGGCCGTGGATGCCGCCGCGGTGGGCGGACGGCCCGGCGTCGTCTTTCAACCGGCGGACATCAAGACTCTGCTGAGCGCCATCTACAACCGCACGCGCCAGGACAGCTACCTGTACGTCGCGCCGGCCAGTTCCTCCAGCGGCGGGCCGAATATGGGCACGTTCCACCTGGCCCTGACGAACTACATCGGCCAGGCCGGCTATCCGATCGGCATCGACCGGACCAAAGGCCGCGAAGCCTGGAACAACCCGATCTACGAATACCAAGTGACTTCGATCCGGGACGCCGGCCGCCACGGTGATATCGCCTACAAGGAACTGGTGACGAAGATCACCTACACCTGGTACGGGACGGATTCCGTCCGCCAGACCAATCCGGACACGGGCGAGCGTCAAGGGCAGCAAAGCCGCTCGCTGTCGATCCGCTACTACCTGGAACTGGACCCGCAAGGCAAAATCGTCGGCGGCCGCGCCTTGAGTCACGCCGGCCACTTCCTGTGGCTCCCGCTGTTTGCCGTCCAGGGCGTGCGGGACCAGACTTCGCCCGGCAATCCGCACCTGGACGTGCAAAAGGTCCTCGCCTTGGCTCGCCAGTCCGCCCTGCCCGACGTCCAGGCGAAGTACGACCGCGTCGTGATCGGGCCGCCGGTTGACCCGCAAATCGCGATTCGCGCCGAGGCCCAGCGGTTGCGTGAGGCGGCGGCGACGGCCGAAGGTGAGGCCGTTGAACCGGAGGACGTCGGCCGCTGAAACGGCCGGTAGATCAACTGGGGGTTGGGTGCCTGGGGTCGAGCCGCGAGGTACGAGTGGCGAGCCCCCAGTTTCTTTGGGCTCTGGGGGCTCGCTGCGTAAGCGCGGAAGGTCGAACGGATGATCCTCGCTAACGCTTCGGGTTACGATGGCGCGACCGATCGAGGCCGCGGGGAACGTGTCACCGGGCTCCGCGGCTCTGGCTACGGGCAATCAGCACCTTTCCTTGGCCGGCGTCGGCGGTCAGCTGCCAGACGCGTTGGGCGGAATGCACCTGGACGGTGGTGACCATCGCCGAGGTGGGCGATTGGACGTCGAGCTGCACCGGCGTGGCGTCGAGGGACACGGCCCAGACGAAGGCCGTCCGCTGGGCCGCGCGGCGGAAGATGGCCAGCGGCACCCGATGCTCCGTGTCAGCGCCCACGCGCGTCGCGGTGATGCACTCGGTGGCCTCGCCGCCGGCCAGGATCAGGCGGCTGCGCGAACCGTCGGCCAGTTCCAGGGCAAGCTCGGTCCCACCGCTGCCGGAACGGCTCGTCGCCCCATTCAGAAAGTCATAACCGCCTCCGCGGGCGCCGGAGAACGGCTGGCCCGGCGGTAGGTCGATCCAGCGGCCGTTGTGATGGCACGCGAGGTCGAGCGTATGCGGCGAATCGGCTTCGACCTGGTCGACGAACACCACGAGGTTGGCATCCAACAAGGCTGCCGTGCGCACGAACCGCAAGCCGGGATAGATCGCCCCGGCCTCGAGCATCGCAAAGTCGACGTCATCGACGGCCCCGAAGGCCAGGCACTTGCCGGTCGCCTGGGCCTGCGACCGCTCGTCCACGACTAACGTGCTGTGCGCCAGCGTGGTCTTATCCCAGCCGCGGTGCAATGGCGAGCCGTAGGCGTGCGAACCCGAGTCGGGCATGAGCGTCTGGCCGCGGGCATACAAGACAAAGCTGTTCTTGTCCGGGTGCCCGTGCCCGCCTCCGTGCGGACCGTATTTGAGGCACAGCCACGTGGCCTGGCGTCCGGAGCCGCGCTGCAGGATGGCGTAACCGGACGACGCGGCATTCCGGGAGCCGCTGGCGGGAAGCTCGCCGGGCGGGAGCTTCTCGGCCCCAAACCAAAGGGCCAATTCGCTGTCGCGCGGGCCGGTGGCCAGCAGGGCCGCGTAGGCCGGATCTTGATAGCGGGCCAACGCCAGTTCGTAGTAGCTGGCCGAGTTCCCGAGGGCGACCTCGCCGCTGTCGTTGAAGGCCGGAAGCCGGAAGTCGGGGGTCGCCAGATGCAACGGGGCGTCGAACAGTCGCTTGAACTCCGGCCCGTACAGATCCCGTCCACAGTTGCGGGCGGCTTCGGCCAACGGCCACAGGCCGCGAATGGTAAAGAAGTGATACCCCCAGGCGCCCTCGAACCACACGCCGTCCGCTTGCACGCCCTGGGCCATGTTGGCACAGTATCCGCTGGGGCCGTCGATGGCATGCTCGATCAGCTGGCGGTCGCCCAACAGCAGGCCCACCAGTCCGACCGCGCTGTTGCGGTGGCACTGGATGTTGTGGATCACCGGCTTGGTCGAGCGGTTGAGCACCGTCTCGTCGAGCGCCGGGCGGAACAGCTGCAACTCGACCGTCCGCCGCTGATCCGGACTGAGCGTGTCCCAGATCAGGTCGGCGCCTTGCACGACAGGGACCAGCCAGCTGGCTTCCGTGAGCGACTGAGAGGCGACGCGTCCCCCGCCGCTCTTGACGATTTGGCCGCGATTGTTGTGGTACGGGTAGGACAGGTAGCGGTCGGCGTAGGCCAGCAGGAGGTCGCGGGCCCGCTCCGCGTATCGCGGCTGGCCGGTCACCTGGTAGGCCAGGCCCAGATCGCGGAGTTGGCCGGCATAGTCGGCGTGCACGCTGCTGATGGCGTTGCCGTCGAAGTCCAAGGTGGCTTGCGAGGGATCGCCCTCGAGCATGTGCGGCCCCACGGGGCAGCGGTGTTCCCAATGCCAATTGCCGAGCGACCGCCCTAGCTTGAGTCGGGCGCCGTGCGTGGGACAGACATAGTTGTGGGACCAGTTTCCGCCGCGTGGGGGCAGCTCGATCGGCCGGTCAACCTGTTCGTCGAGCCGGGTTCGGAGCACTGCCCACGCCTCGCTCCACGGCGCACGCTGGATCTTCTGTTTCAGCGAGTCGATCCCCGCCTGGTTGAACAGCAATCGCGGATGCGGAGGCAGTTCATCAACCCAGTCGCCGCGGACGGACGCCGCAACCAGCAGGG
>CAIYOB010000589.1 GCA_903927685.1 uncultured Planctomycetaceae bacterium | reverse complement strand
TCCCGGCCTGCCACCACCGATTGCGCCCGTGACGATTGCGCCCGTGTCGGGCGCCCGTGTCGGGCGCCCGTTGTCGGGCGCCGTTGTCGGGCGCCGTTGTCGGGCGCCGTTGTCGGGCGTCCGTGCTTGACCGGAGTTTGCCGCGCGGCTAATCTGCCGCCCGGACGCGCAGAACCGTGCGGACGCCCGGTTCTGCAAGAGGGATGACCAATCAAGCTCGAGTTCACCGGGGGACCGCAATGAGACTCGCTGACAAGGTGGTGCTGATTACCGGTGCAGGCTCGGGGATCGGCCGCGCTTCGGCCCTGCGGTTCGCGCTCGAAGGAGCCCGCGTGGTGGTCGTCGACTGGAAACCGGATGGAGGCCGCGAGACGGTCGCCCAGATCCAGGCGGACGGCGGCCGGGCCCTGTTCGTTGCTGCGGACGTCTCGCAGGAAGCGGACGTCCAGCGGATGGTCGCCACCGCCGTCGAGATGTACGGCCGCTTGGACATCCTGTTTAACAACGCGGCCATCCAAGTCTTCGGCACGATTCCGGAAACGCCGACCAGCGACTGGGACAAAGTGCTGGACGTGAACCTGAAAGGCGTTTACTTGGGCTGCAAGTACGCGATCCCGCGGATGATCGCCCAGGGAGGCGGCTGTATCGTGAATATGTCCTCGACGCTCGGCCTGGTCGGCGATCCGACGATGCCGGCCTACGGGGCCACCAAGGGCGGCATCCTGGCGATGACCAAGGCGATGGCCCAGGCCCACGGCCGGCAGCACATCCGCGTGAACTGCATCTGCCCCGGCGACGTGGACACGCCGATCGTCCAGGAGTATTTTGACCAGCAGCCCGACCCGGCGGCGGCGCGCCGGCAAGTCGCCGCGCATTATGCGCTGGGACGGATCGCCCAACCGGACGAGATCGCACACGTGGCGTTGTTCCTGGCCTCCGACGAAAGTTCCTTTCTGACGGGTTCGGCGATTGTCGTGGACGGCGGGCTGACCAGCCGCTGCTATTGATCAGGGGACATTGACCAAGGGGCCCTGGCCCCGGGAGGATGCCGTGACGACGGTGAACCAGTTGTACGAGCAGGCTCAGCGGTACCTGGCCGGCGGCGTCTGCGCGACCGCCCGAGCCAACGCGGCGATCGGCCATCCGTTGTTCGTCGCCCGCGGGGATGGGGCCCGCGTCTGGGACGTCGAGGGCCGCGAGTACATCGACATGTGCATGTCGCACGGCGCTTCGCTGCTGGGCCACAATCATCCGCAGATCAAGGCGGCCATTTCCCGAGCCCTCGACCTGGGCATCCTCTGCTCGTACGAGACCGAGCACCATGTGGCCTTGGCCCGCCGCATCACCGAGCTGGTGCCGTGCGCCGAGATGGTGCGTTTCGCCGGCTCGGGGACCGAGACCGTGATGCATGCCTTGCGGCTGGCGCGCACCGCCACCGGCCGCGACAAGATCCTCAAGTTCGAGGGCCACTTCCACGGCTATGCCGACGCCTTGAACTTCAGCGCGGCTCCGCCGCTGGACCAGGCCGGGCCGGCCGCCGCCCCGCGGGCTTATCCCGAATCGGCTGGCATCCCCGCCAGTTCCCGCGGCGATATCCTCATCATCCCGTTTAACGACGAAGGGGCGCTGGAGCAAGCCTTTGCCCGCCACGGAGGCGAACTGGCCACGCTGATGCTCGAGCCGATCAATTACGACCAGGGTTGCATCGAGCCGCAGCCCGGCTTCTTGCAGCGCTGCCGCGAGTTGTGCGACCGGCACGGCGTGATCCTGTGTTTCGACGAAGTGTTGACCGCGTTCCGCATGGCACCCGGCGGCGCCCAGCAGTACCTGGGCGTGACCCCGGACCTGTGCGTGCTGGGCAAAGCGTTCGGCGGCGGGACGCCGATCAGCGCGGTGGCCGGCCGGCGGGAGATCATGCAGCATCTTCGTCCCTTGGGCCGCAGCGAGATGAGCGGTACGTACCTGGCGCACTTGACGACCGTGCTGGGCGCGCTCGCCGCCTTGGAGGAATACAGCCGTCCGGGATTCTACGAACGCCTGCAAGCCGTCGGCGCGAAGTTCTACGCCGGCTTCCAGGACCTGATCGACCGCAGCGACGTGCCGGTCCGCTTGCAGCATGTCGGTCCGCGGTTTGGCATGTACTTCGGAATCCGCGACCCCGTGACCAATTACCGCCAGGCGGCGCTCAAGAATCGCGCCCTCGAGCACGCCTTCCTCGCCGCCTGTTTCCGCCGCGGCGTCTACTTCGCCGTCTCGCCCCACCACGGCTTCTCCGCCGCCCACACCGACGCCGACCTGGCCCACGTCCTGGCCGCAATGGCCGAGGCGTTGGAGGAGGTGAAGAGCGAACGGGTCTCTTCCCACCACCCATCTCGAGTCAGCTGACAGATCGGACGGACCAATCCCAGACTCAAGGCGAGATTCGGCTACTGCGGCGGCGGAAAGTTGCGTTGCGGCAGGTACTCGATCATTCGATTGACATACTCGGCGACGGGGTCCGGCACGTTCATGGCCGCTGCGCGAATCGCCGGCAGCGCGGGCTGGGCCTGCGGGCCGAAACGGTCGAGGACGTTGAGGGCGGCCAATCGCACCAGCGGCGCGTCGTGCTGCAAGGCGGAAGTCAAGGCCGGCAGCGCCGCGGCGTAGTCGCCCAGGTTGCCGATCGCCTCGGCCGCCGCCACGCGAACGCTGGGGGCTTCGTCGGCCAGGGCCTTGCGGAGTGCGGGCTCGGCGGGTGCGGCGTTCTTGCCGAGCGCCGCCAAGCCGGTCGCGGCCCACCAGCGCACCGCGGCCTCGGGATCGCCCAGCAGCACGGCCAGCCCCGGTGCGCGGGCGGCTTGGATCTCGTTGGCGACGGCAGCGACGTCCAGCAGCTCGCGGAGCGGGTTCTGGGCGGGATCCGTGGCGATTTCCCAGGGCGTGCGGCCCCGGGCGCGGACCACCATCTCATGTTCGGGCAGCAGCCCCAGATCCCCGGTCGCCAGCATCCACCGCGTACACTCGGCGCGGAATCGATCGAGCGTCTCGCGCGCCTGCGGGTCGGTGGCCAAGTTCCGGATCTGGTACGGATCGCTGCCGGTGTCGTATAACTCCTCGGCCGGCTTGACCGGGGCAAAATACCGCGCCGGCGGCCCGCTCAACCGACCCTGCTCGGCCAGCTGCCGCCACGCCTTCATCGTCGGCATCTCCTCGGTGTAGCTCGTAAACTGTGACCAGGTCAGGTGCGGCAGAAAGTTGCGGTGGTATTGGTATTGCCCGTCGCGCACGACCCGCACGCAGTCGAACCGCTCGGCCATACGGTCGCGGATCGCATGAACGTACTGCCGGGGCGGACCGGCCTGCTCGCCCAGGAATGCCGCGCCCTGCAAATGCGGTCGCAACGGCACGCCGCACAGGCTGAGCACGGTGGGCGCGAAATCCACAAAGCTGACCAGTCGCGACGTGGTGTCGCCCGCCGCGGCCGGAGCAAGGTGCTGCCACTTCTTCGGAAAACGAATCAGCAAGGGGACGTGCAGGCCGCCTTCCCAAATCCACTTCTTCATCCCCGGCAAGCCCGTGCCATTGTCGCCGAAGAAGAAGACGATCGTATCCTCCGCCAGGCCCGCCGCTTCCAGTTCCTGGAGCTTGTCGCCGATCTGGTAGTCCATCGCGGTGATGTTGTCGTAGTAGCGCGCCCAGTCGCGGCGGACCTCCGGCGTGTCGGGATGGAACGGCGGCACGGGCGCCTGGGCGGGATCGTGCCGCTGGTCGGGCGTGAGCCGCGCCGTGTTGCGCTGGTACGCCGGTTCCGGCACACGGATCTGGCCTTCGTGACTGACTTCGTGGTTGAACACCGCAAAGAACGGCTGGCCGGGCTGGCGGTTGCGGTAATGGCCTTGTTTGCTGCACACATCCCAAGCCTCGCGGGGCACGGCAAAGTTATAGTCGGTCTTGGCGTTGTTCGTGCAGTAGTAGCCGGCCTCGCGCAGATACTGGCTGAAGCACTTGACCTCCGCCGGCAGCGTCGTGACGGACCGCATCCCGTGGCTGCCGAGCCGCGTCGGAAACACGCCGGTGATCAAGCACGAGCGATTCGGCGCGCAGACGCCGGTGATCCCGAATGCGTGGGTGTACCGCACGGCTTGCCGGGCAAAGCGATCGAGGTTGGGCGTGACGGCATACGTGTCGCCGTAGCAGCCGAGGTTGGGACAGATATCCTCGGCGGTCAGCCACAGGATGTTGGGACGCTCGGCCGCGGCGCAGACCGGCGGCAAGGCCAGCAACAGCGCGACCAGCCGCGTGGTGGATCGTCGAAGGTTCATGCTCCGTTCCTTTCCTTGATGAGGCCGCTTTCCCGCAACGCGCGGTCAATGCTCGCTCGCTCGTCGTCGTCGAGCGGCTTCAGCGGCGGGCGGATTGCGTCGTGTTGCCACCGGCCCATCCGCTTGAGCGCGTACTTCATTCGCGTGTGGGGATCGCCGCCTGGGCGATAGAATACCTGGGTGAGGGGAAACAGGCGGTCATTGACCTGCCGGGCGGCAGGCAGGTCCGAACGCCACACGGCCTCCGCCAAGGCGACTTGCAGGTCGGCGACAAGGCTGCCCATGCCGGACAGGATGCCGTCGGCGCCGATGGCAAGATCGGCCAGCAACCATCGGCTGTGGGTGGACCAGACGGCGACCCCGCGCCCGGCAGCGCGGACCGAACGCAGGTTCCGTTCGAACTCCTCGGGACTGCCGCTGCCTTCCTTGACGGCGATCACCGGTGGCAACTCCGCCAGACTCGTGAGCGCGTCCGTGGTGTAGTTTACCTGATAGATCGCGACCGGCAGGTTCGTAGCGTCAAGGACTTGGCTGAACCTGGCCCGCGCCCGCTCGCATTCGGCGTCTTCCTTGTCAGGCGGCGGCATGACGAGCACGGCGTGGGCGCCTTCGGCTGCCGCATCCTTGGCCAGGTCCCGCAAGGCCATCGTCGGCGTTTCCCGCAAAGCGGCGATGATGGGCGTGCGATCGCCCACGGCCGCCACGGCTTCCGCAACCAGGGTTCGCCGTTCGTCCCGCGACAAGGCCGCGTCCTGGCCGGCCGCGCCGTTGACCATGATGGCCGTGACCCCCGGAACGGCGGACAACGCTTCGAGATGTCGCTGGAATTCCCGCCGCGCGATTCGCAATTCCGCATCGAACGGCGTCAACGCGGCAGGCACGACGCCCCTGCGGGGGATCCGCTGCACGGCCTCGGCGGCGCGGCCCGCCTGCGGTTGATGCGCGCACGCCGCCAGGGTCAGACTGCTGGTCTGCAAAAAGGTGCGCCGGCTGAGACTTGCGTTCATGGTAATCCTGCTTCTTGCTGCCACTGGGTTGGGAGAAAAGCGGCAAGGAACTGTCCGCGGTGGGCTCACTACTTGTCAGCACTCTCTTCCGTTTCGCGTACGAACAACGCGCAGGTCGCCGCCGACGGCAGGGTGAAGCTCTGCTGACCGCAGGTCTCGATGAGATGGGGGAAATCGCCGGGGGAAAACGCCTTCAGCTGCGAGACGACGATCGGCTTCGAGTTGACCACTTCCAGCATCGGCCGGTCGCCCAACTGGCGGACGTTGCCGTACATGCAGTAGACGCGGATATCGCGCGAATCCGAGATGCGGCCGGGCGTATTGCCGTCGCCCGCATTCGGGCGCTGGATCGTGCCCGCCTCGACCTTGAAGTAGTACACGCGGAGGTGTTCGCAGTCCTTGATCTCCGACTGGGGATTGGCGGTCACACGTTCCACGTTCAAGGCGTACAAGGCGGTCGGCTGGCGGATGCCGCTGAAGATCAAGGGCCGGCCCATGGCCATCACGCCGTAGAACCGGCCGCCGCCGTTGCCGGAGATTTGGAACGCGGCTCGCGTCAGCATCCACGTGCCGCGTCCGGAACGCCACTGGACGCGTCCCTGGATCGCGAGAAACGACAGACCGGGCGCCGCCTGCGCGTCGTCCACGGTTTCGAGCGCAAAAGAATCGGCAGCGGGCGGCGGCCCCGGTTCGCCGCCGGCCAGTCGTCGGCGGGCGGCGCCCAGGGACGTGAACGACTGGCTGAGCCCGAACAGGTGCGTGTTGGGCCTCAGGCGGAGCGTCCCGGACAGCCGGTAATCGCCGCGGGGCACGAAGATCTTGTCGTGCGCGGCGATGGCCTTCGCAAACGCGGCCGTGTCGTCCGTGGCTCCGTCGCCCTTGGCCCCCAAGTCGCGGACGTTCACCGCGTCGGCGTCCTCGAAGGACGGGCCCGGCGCGTAGTGCCGGCTGCGGATGGCCTGGTAATCCGGTTCGGCCTCCGCGGCCGTCCACTTGACCACCTCGCCGGCTGACATGACGCCGTTGAGCAGGTTCGTCCCCTGGGCCGTGTGCGTCGAGTACCGCTCGATGCGCGTCCAGCGGTCGGGGGCCGGGATCTTCGCGCCGCCGCTGTGGACGGAATCGGCCCCGCGCACGGCCGTGTCTTCCAGGAACACGTTTTCGGGCTTGTTCGTCTTGACCACGGTTCCGCCCGGCGGCATCGCGATGATACAGTCCACCAGGCTGAGGCCCGCGTAGCCGCGTTCCGTCGTCAGGTCGATGGCCGTAGCGCAGGCCGGTTCCAGTTGGCAGCCCACCAGTAGCGTCGGCACCTGGGAACCGCCCTTGGCATAGCGGATCGCGGCCTTGGTCTGCCCGCGGAACGCGCAGGCGTTCAGCAGAGGAAACCGGCTGTCCGGTTCGATCACGATGCCGTACTGCCCGCCGATGACCTCGACATTGTGCGTCCCGCCGCCCTGGCCGGGGCAGCAGTTCAGCCCGGCGTAGGCCCCCTCGGCGTACACCGTGACGTCTTGCATCGTCGAGCCTTGCGAGCCCGAGTGGCGAATTCCGACCGCCCCGGCGTGGCCGCGCACGTCGATGTCGATGCCGCGGAAGAAGTGGTTGAACGAGATGTTGGCCTGCTCCTTGCCCCACACGGGCTCGCCCTTGCCCGGCGCGTCGAACCAGGTTTGCGCCCAGATCCGGACCGCGGTCTTCGGACGCGCCGGGGCGTCGAAGCCCGGGGCCTGGGCGGCCAGCTTGAGGACCGGACGCTGGCCCTTGGTCGAACCCAGGAGCACCATCGGCCGATACACGGGCCAATAGTGCTGCGTTCCGCCGTCCACGTGCCGCGGCTGGTCGAGCTTGCTGACCTGCTGTTCGCAGGAGATGGTGTCGGAGATGACATAGGTTCCTGACGGAAAGAAGCAGACCAGTCCGCGATCCCGCGCGTCGTTCACCGCGCGCTGGATG
Organism: uncultured Planctomycetaceae bacterium; assembly: GCA_903927685.1. The sequence continues at coordinate 3,560 of CAIYOB010000589.1, read as the reverse complement.
GCCCGGGTCGAGTCCGCCTGGCCGGTCGGATCGGCCGTATAGGGCGCCTTCGTCACATCCAGACAACCAAGCTGCAGCAGCCGGTCAGGGGAGTCCGCGTCGGCGGGGGATTCGCCCGCCATCACGTCAGCGGCGAAGGCCGCCAGAACCAGGAGAAGCACCGCGAGTTTCATGACGTTTACCCTTGCTTGGAGATGCCGCCGAAGCGAGCATTGTATACTGGGAACGTCGCAGCGTCAGCCGCCACATGAACGCCCGCGGTGTCGCCGTATCGAGCGAACCGGGAGCCAGCGGGTCGGTGGAAATCATATCCCTGCCACCTTGTTCCGGAACGCCGACAAACCCGATGTTGCGTTCGGATCCATCAATTCCCAAGGGGAGTCGCATCGAACAATGCCAGGTAAGGTTCGTAACGGTAACGCCGGTTCCGCTGCTGACCGGTCATCTCTTTCAGCAGTCCCAGCGACGCGAACTGGTCGACCAGTCTCGATGCCGTCACGTAGGCGCAGTCCAGTCTTTTCTCCACCATCCGCACGGAGACGATCGGCTGCTCGAACAGATAGTCAAGCAATCGGGAGGCGATCCCACCGCTTCCGCCCCGCTCGGCGATGGCCTGCCGGTGCTGTTCACGAAGCTGCAGAATCGCCCGCGCGGTGCGAGTGGCCAGCTGACTCACTTCATGCACACCTCGCAGGAAGAACTTGAGCCAGCCTTCCCAGGCTCCGTCGTGCCGGACGGCGTTCAGCCGATCGTAATATTCGGCACGGTGAGCCTTCAGGTAGTAGCTCAGGTACAACAAGGGGCGTCCGAGGATCCCCTGTTGACACAAGAGGAAGGTGATCAGCAGGCGACCGACACGCCCGTTGCCGTCCAGGAAGGGGTGGATCGTCTCGAACTGGGCGTGGACCAGACCGCAGTGGATCAAACGCGGCAGCAACTGGTCACCGTGCAGAAACTTCTCCAGGTTGTCCAGGGCCGTGTGCATCTCGTGCACCGGCGGCGGGACGAAAGTGGCCGTCTGAAGCGTGCAGCCCGCCGGGCCAATCCAGTTCTGGCTTCGGCGGAATTCGCCCGGAGTACGTTCCGAGCCGCGGACACCCGAAAGCAACTCGGCATGGATTTCGCGAAACAGCCGCAGGGAAACCGGCAACTCATCCAGACGTCGCAGGCCATGGTTCATCGCCCGCACGTAATTGACCACCTCCTCAATGTCCTTGGGACGCTCGCCGCCGGGCGCGTCGGCCTCGAATTCCAGGACATCCTCTAAGGTGCTCTGAGTCCCTTCGATTTGCGAGCTGAGCACCGCCTCGTGACGGACGTACATCGCCACAAACAAGTCGGGGTTGGGCAGGACGGAGGCCACACCGTCCAGTCGTCCCAGGCTGCGATCGGCGTCGGACAACAGCCGCTGCAACTCGTCGTCCATCTGAATGGGTGGATCCGGAGGCAGCGGTGCCGGGATGAATGCCTGGTAGCCTTCCGGCTGTTTCACGTATCGTCCAGATCGCATGATTGGCTCCGGTTTTCGCCGCCGCTATTACATCCTACTGAAACAAGCCCTCGACCAGATCGTCGTTATTTTAGTATCTGGCTACACTGCAAAACAGTGGACCATGTCCCGTTTCCCAGTTTCAGCCCGGCGAAACAAGCCGCCACGCTGGAGGGGACCGCTGATGAACGCACAGGAACGCTATCCCGGCATTCCGCTTCGCAGACGAAGAACCATATCCCAGAGCCGGTCGATTTCGCCCCGTTCGATGACTTCGATCGGTTTCTGACCATCGAAAGCGCCGTTGGGGGCCACGAACCACCCGCCCAATGACTCGGGATCGACGACTTCGCTCAAGGCCTCGCACAACCCAAAGATTTGGTTACGCCCCCGCTGCGGTCTTTCGATTGGCAAGAGTCTCACGATCTGGCGGGACAGTTCGAAGAATTCCGACGCATCCTTTTTCGGCATCCGAGAGGGACCTTTATTCGACAACGGGGCAACAATCCGTTCACTCCGCCAGTCCGTGGGCGATGGCGTAACCGCTCGCGCGTCTGGCCGGCTTCGGACATGTCTTTCAGCACCGGGTAGTTGCCACGCGGCTTGAGCGTGCCGTCCGGCACAAAGCCGTAGAGGCATTCAAGCTGCTCGCTGGTCTCTTCCATCAGCAGCTTACGGGCGGCGAGCGTCATCGCGCGAATGGCGTCGGTGACCGCGGAAGTACGGACCGCTGATGAACGCTGATGAACGCTGATGAACGCTGATATCGGAGGGGCGTGGTTCGTTGGTCATGGGGGCTCTTTGCTTTCGTCCCATTAGCGCGCATTAGCGTTGATTAGCGGTTCAAGAACTCCGACAGAATAAACCGTTTGTATTGCAGCTTGCCCATCGGCCCAAAGTTGATCAGGTAGCCGATGGGACTGCGGGTGATGCGCATGTAGTTGATCAACTGGCCTTCGTGTTCCTGGGTCAGGCCGGAAAGGGCCTTCAGTTCGACGACGACGCTTTCGAAGATGATCAGGTCCGGAATGTACCGGTGCCGCAACTCGTTTTCTTTTTCATTAGCGTGTATCAGCGTTCATCAGCGGTCACTCACGCGGACTAACCAGTCCAGCGTACCACCCCGAGAGCACGTAGATCGTAGCGTTTGAACTAGCTGAGGAAAAGCAGCAGTCGGAATCCAAGCAGTCGGAATCAAAGTGGGGATGAGCGTTCCCAATCGCGCGGACCGGGCAAACGCTCCGCCACGGCCGGTCATTGCGGAACGACCCACGCGGACACCGTGGCTTGGCCGTCGCGGGGGGTGAATTTCAGACGCAGTTTCGCATGCGCGGGCAGCGGGGCGAGGCTGCAGGGTACACCTGCGCGAACCGGCGCGGGGGCCAGTTCCAACCACTCCTCCGCAGCGGGATTCCACGCCAGCAAACGTAACTCGCCGTCTCGATCGCTGGTCAGGTGGAGCGTGAACGGCAACCGATCCGGCTCGAGAATCATGCTCTGCAATCCGGCCGGTTCGACGGGCTGCCGCTGCCACAGCACGAGGGGCTGATGGACGCTGCGCTTCGGCGCGCGGATCAAGCCGAGGCTTTGCCGGCCCGTGCTGTAGTACACGTAGAACCACTCGTCGTCCGCTTCGATGCTCCAGGGGTGCAGACTGCCCCGTTCGTAGTCTTGATTGCAGTACAGCGTGCGGCGTCCCAGCGTGATCCAGCGGTCCAACGACACACCGACGATGGGCGCCGAATCGCGGCTATCCAGTTCGTAGCTCAAGCCGGCCCAGACGCTGCCGACACGGACCGGACAGCGGATCGTCTGGCCGCTGTCGTGGTGATTGCCGTTGGCCCGCGTGTAGAAGCCGCTATGATCGGCGACGGGCGCCGTGGTGCGCTGCCACACGATACCGTCATCGCTGTCCGCCAGTCCGTTCCATTGGCCGTGCAGTCCAAAGGCCGTGTAGATCATCCGCCACGGCCGCGACGTTTCCTCCGGCAGATAGAACACCTTGGCGGCGTCCACGCCACTGCCGCCCACGGCGGCGTACTCGTTGATTCCGGGCGGCTCGGGTCCGAGC
>CAIYOB010000588.1 GCA_903927685.1 uncultured Planctomycetaceae bacterium | reverse complement strand
CTGAACACGGCGTCACTGAAGCCACCGACATTCAGGATGTCTTCCCGCTCCGGAGCCTGCGTCGTTGTGTACGCCTGCAGGTCGATGCAGACCAGCTTCGGTCGGTCGTTACCCAGCCGCTGCTGGTTGGCGACGAACTTCTGCCACTCGGTCATCACACCCGTGGCGCCCTGCTGACCGGACGCGAACGCCCGGCCGGCGTACACCCAGCTCTCGTTGTCGCTGACCAGAACCACGCCGGCAAATCGCCGCTTGGCGTACCGGCCGTTGGCCTGTACCAGCGGCAGCGAGCAGTCCGTGCCACCGCCACCGTACTTGGCCAGTCGCTCCGCCAGACTCAGGATCGTGTCCTGCGGATCGACCTTGGCCTCGTACGTTGCCGTGTCGAACGGCACCACGACGCTCTCCGGGTTCCGACGCAGGATGGCCGCAGCGAACAACGCCGCCACGTCCACGCACCGCATCTTGCTGGTCGCGCCCCGGCCGCGGTGGCCGGTGACTGCGGCCCCCATCGAGCCCGAAGTATCCAGGCCGATTAGGACCGGACCCGGCAACTCCGGCACGTTACCGCAGGCGATCTCGGCTGCCTGATGCAGCGCAGCCTTGATCTTCTGCGGTACCGTCTCGTCCGCGTTCAGGTACGCAGCCAGGAACTGGTACGGGAACTGCCGCGAGCGGCGGACCTCCGCGGCGTCGGCGATCCGACCTGCCACGTAGTCCACCATCGCGCTGTCCTTCGTGCCGTTGCTGAATACCTCGTGTCGCACGAGCGTGTTCAGGTTCATGCGCAGGGCCTGCGGACCCATCTGGTGGGCAATCGCCTTCCAGACGAGCGGACCCTGGGCCGCGTCCGCCAGCAAGTCCCAGCGGACCGACAGGTTACCCACGATCAGTGCCTGGGCCTCTGCCGACTCGGCCTTGCGGTAAGCGATCAGTCCCTGCACCTGCTCCGGCAGGTCGGCTTCCATCGCCGGCGCCCACTTCTCGACCTCCTTGCCGGTCAGCCAGCCGAACAGCGCCCGCCGGGCGTTGTCCTTCGGCGTCGGGCGAGCCAGACGCAGGACGTCCCGCAGGCTCGGCTTGTCGCCGATCGACGCCGACAGCAGCGTGCCCACCGAGGCCTCGTTCAGCCACCGCTGGAACGCCCGCTGCAAGCTGGACGACAGGCTCGTGCGGCCGAACTGGCCCGAGCGGATCAGCTGGAACAGCGTGCGCAGTACGCGGCCGTTGTCGACCACGCGGTCGAAGACCTTGTGCATCAACTGCGAGTCACGCTTCGACAGGACCGCCAACAGCGCGGCCGGCATGTCCTTCATGAAGGCCCGCTCGCGCGCGTAGACCGCCAGCTTGGCCAGGAAGACGTTGTCGTCGACCTGGTCGATCAGCTTGCGCAGTTCATCCAACTGCGTCTCGGCCGTGGCGTAGAACGTGCCGTTGAAGCAGCCCGTGGCCGCCAGCTGCGCCAGCGCGTGCTTCGGCGCGAACTGGTAGGCGCGGCCGCCGGCCTCGTTCCGCACCGTGGCGCGCGGCAGCAGACTCTTCAGGCTTGCGAACAGCGACTTGTTGGCCATGGGGACCTCCCTTCAAAAAGGACCCGACGAGGTGTGGGCAGAGCTGCCGTACCGCATGGGTACTGGGAAGCTCCCGCTTCCCTGGCATCGTTGGTGGATGTACTCCGCACCGGCAGTCGGTCATGTTCCAAAGCCCAACGAAGGGTTGTCCAGAGTTGCTTGCGCTACGGTCGTCCGCACCAGCGAGCGAGTCGTTGATCGTTGACCGGCCCCTTCATCTCCGAGAGACTCCGGCGCCATTCACCAGCCGGTCGCCCGGCATCGCTACCTTAGGACCGTCATGTACTCCCGACAGGCAGTTGGGCAGTGTTGTTCATGGTGTCAAAGGCCCAACGAAGTGGTTTACCGAGACACACGTCGGTATGGTTGATGTAGTCCCGGCAGGCAGTTGGGCTGAACACAGGACACGCTTGCCGCGTCGCCGGTTCGCCCGATGCCGAGATACCAAGCCCAACGAAGGTCTGCTGAGACAACGGTGCTTTTGGCACCAGGTTAACAGCCTGGATGTAGTCCCGGCGGGCAGTTGGGCGTGTACAGCGACCCTCCGACGAAGTTCTGGCCCGGACACCTTTCGGCTCCCCAAGTCGATGTAGTCTGGGTCGGCAGTCGGACGGTCAGAGACGCCGGTGGGAGTCGAACCCACTTGAACCGGGTTGCAGCCGGTGGCCGTGCCGTCTGGCTCCAGCGTCTTGTTTCAGTGTCCTCGCCAGGAATTGAACCTGGTCTTCGACCTTCGCGGAGTTGCGTGCGATCCGGCACACTCCGAGGACAGTTCGTGTTCAGGCTTTCAGGCACCCCGCCGAGGAATTGAACCCCGTCTTGCAGAATCGAAGTCTGCCGTGCTGTCCGGCACACTCGCAGGGCAACGGGGCCAGCCACGGGGCTGGCCCTTAATGGTCACTGTGGCGGCGGAGCGAGGGCGGCGGCCTACCGCGACTTGCCCTCCTCCTCGCCGATTTTCAACATGCCCGGTCCCAGGCCAAGGTACACACGGGCGTTGGCGTTGTGCGCCAATTCCCGCAGTGCCTCCAGTTCGGCCAGCCGGAGCAGGCCGGGGTGCTGCTCCAGGGCCTCGGCCGCCTTCTGTCGCTCGACCAGAGCCCTGGTCTCGTTCTCGGCCTTCAGTCGTCCGGCTTCCGCCTCGGCTTCCACCTGCAGGCGACGCGCCACGGCGTCCGCCTCGGCGTCGCGCCGCTTGGCCTCGGCCCGCGTCTTGCCTTGGATCTCCTCGACCTCGGCCTTCGTGCGCGCCTCGACCAACTGGGCTTGGCTGTTCCGTTCGGCCGCCAACACGCGGTTCATGATCTCCTGCAGGTTGCCAGGGAAGATCAGGTCCTTCACGTCGGCTCGCCGGATCGCCACACCGTAGCCCGCCGCCGCCTCCTTGACCTCGGCCAGGATGTCCTCACTCAGCCGGTTTCGGTTCGTCAGGATTTCCTCCAGGTTCATCGAGGCCAGCGACCGCCGGGCGGCGAGCTGCACATCACCGTAGAGCCGCTCCTCGTAGTTCTCCACCGTCTGGATCGCCGCCTTGGCATCCGTGACGCGGAACTGCACGAGGATGCTCACGCGGATGACCACCTTGTCGGCCGTCAGGATTTCCTGGCCCTTGATCGTCAGGTCCCGCTCACGGACGTCCACGAGCACGCACTCGACGATGGGCCGACGACGCAGCCAACGCCGCCGCGCAGGAATCTTGTACCGGCCGGCCTCCAGCACCTTGGTCAGCTTGCCGTCCTCGTACCACAGCGCCCGGTGGCTGTCCTTGAGGATGAACTCTTGGCCTTGTTTCGTGATGGTAAGCATGGTCATCCGCCTTCGTTTGGAGGCCCCGTAGCAAGCGCCGAGGTGGAGAACGAGCGTCTCAGATTTGGCAGTCTGAGCGATCGGTACCTACTGGTGATCGCAGTGACCATTTGGTAGCTCGCTCCTGACACCGCCGGGGCCATGTTTCCTTTCAAGTATCTCGACCAGGAATCGAACCTGGACCTGAACCTCCGGAGGGTTCCATGCGATCCACTACACCATCGAGACATGCAGTATCCCGACCTGGAGTCGAACCAGGACCCGGACCTTAGGAGAGTCCTGTGCGATCCGCTACACCATCGGGACGTCACGTGCAGAGCCGACGACTGGACTTGCACCAGTATCGTCCGGTTTACAGGACCGGCGCCTTGCTGTTCGAGCCACGTCGGCAGTTGGGCTCCCGGCCCGCAGGCCGGGAGCACGGTCTTCGATCAAGACTCCAGTTTCACGTTCCAGTACGCTTCGCTGATGAACTTCGACCAGCTCTCGATCCGCACCTGGTGGTCCGCGTAGAGCGGCTTCCACGTCGGCCGAATCGGCGGCTTGCGCAGCCTCATCTTGGCCTGGTCCGGCGTCCGGTCCGCCTTGTGCTTGTTGCACGCCAGGCAGGCCAACACGCAGTTCTCCCAGCTGGACGTACCACCCTGGGCCCGCGGCAGCACGTGGTCCAGCGTCAGCTCGTCCATCCCCGGCTGGGCACCACAGTACTGACACGTGTAGTGGTCCCGCTTGAAGATGTTCCTTCGGCTGAACGTCACGTGGGCGGCAGGCGTCCGGTCGTAGTGCGTCAGCGCGACCACCTCCGGCGCCCGGACCCGCAGTCGCACCGACTGGACGAACGGTTCGTCCCGGCCGGGCACCAACTGCGTCCAATCCTCCCAGGTGTACAGTTGGTAGTCGTGCGGGTCCACGACGCGCGCGGCATCCCGGGCGACCAGCACCAGCGCCCGGGCCACGGAGGCCACGTTCACCGGCTGCCAGTTGCGGTTCAGGATCAGCGTCGGCCGCTGTAGGACCGTAGTAGTCATGGTTGCCTCGCCTTCTTCCAAAGGGTTGACCGGCCGGACTTGAACCGGCACGAACCTGGTTCACAGCCAGGCGCTCTGCCAATTAAGCTACGGCCAACACAGGTTGTGTTCGCGTCAGCGGAAGGGGAGGGAGTCGAACCCTCAAGGCTCTCGCTCAACCGGCTTCCAACCGGGCCCCGTCGCCCATCGGGTGGCCCTTCCGTTTCGTCGTTATCCTCCAGTACCCCGACCAGGACTTGAACCCGGAACACCTCGTTAGAACCGAGGCATGATCATCCTTTTCACCATCGGGGCGAAGGCGGAAGGCATGGGATTCGAACCCACATGACGCGGAGGTCGCACGGTTTAGCAAACCGGCCCGGCGAGCCGTATCCGGCTACCTTCCGTTGATTTCAGTGGACCCACCCAGAGTTGAACTGGGATCTCCGCCACGCCAGGGCGGCGTCTTCCCCTT
>CAIYOB010000587.1 GCA_903927685.1 uncultured Planctomycetaceae bacterium | reverse complement strand
CTGTCCCGAAATGAATATCCTTGTCGTTTTGGGGGAGCTTTACGATTCCGCTCGTCGCTCGCGGGGGCAGAACTTCATGACTGTGACCGTGGCTGCTCAGACGGCGAGTCTATCGCGCCGGAACTTCAACGCCTGGCTGGTGGGAGCGACGGCCGGGGCGTTGGTTGTCGGCACGGGGCGGGCGGGCGAACCACGCGGTGTGGCGTTTGCCCCTCCTGAGCCGGGCGAGGACGTGCTGGGCTACGTCCGGCGGTGCAGCGGAGGCTTCGACCGGCGACTGTATCAGCAGGTGATCGGGGCGGCCAACGAGTTCAAGGAGGGCGACGAGATCATCGGCGTCGCTGCTCGTGACGCGACGGCCCGGGCCCACGCCCGCAGCATGCTGAGCAACACGAGGCTGGGCGACCTCGACCGCTATCCGCTGTTCGAGGACGACCTGTACCAGCAACTGCTCCGCGACCGCGATGCCGCAGCCGCCCAGCGGACGGCCGCGTGGACGCTCGGCGAACTGCGGACGTTCCTGCTGGAGCAGAGCGAAGAGCAGATCAAGGACAGCCTGCCGGGGCTGGCCAGCGACGCGATCGGCTGTGTGGTCAAGCTGCTGTCGAACGCCGAGTTGATTCAAGTCGGCCAGAAGCTGTTCCATCCGCTGCCGGGCAGCCGGATCGGGGCGCGCGGCTATCTGGGCGCCCGCATCCAGCCGAACTCGCCGACCGATCACGTGGACGATATCCGCTGGCAGGTGTTCGACGGCTGGTCCTACGCCGTCGGCGACGTGGTCTTGGGCACCAATCCGGTATCCAGCGCTCCGGAATCCGTCCAGGCCATCGAGTTGGCCCTGGCCGAGATCCTCCACACGTTCGAGCTGCAGAGGACGCTGCCGCATTGCGTCTTGGCGCACATCGACGTCCAGGCCGAAGTCGAAAGCCGCGTTCCCGGCTCGACAGCCCTCTGGTTCCAGAGCCTGGCAGGCAGCACCGCGGCCAACGCGACGTTTGATCTGACCTACGACAAGATGCTGGCCCACGCCGCCCGCCGGACAGCCCGTTACGGGCTGTACTTCGAGACCGGCCAGGGCGCCGATTTCACCAACGGGCATGGGCAAGGCGCCGACATGGTGATTCACGAGTCCCGCAAGTACGGCTTCGCGCGGCTGCTCGGGCACCGGGTTGCCGAAGCCCAGCTGAAGGCGGGCCGGCGTCCGGCTCCCTGGATGCACGTGAACGACGTGGCCGGCTTCATCGGCCCTGAGGTCTTTCGCACTCGCGACCAGCTGGTCCGCTGCTGCCTGGAAGACATCGCGATGGGCAAACTGCACGGGCTGACCATCGGGCTGGATGTCTGCTCGACGCTCCACATGGACGTGTCGCTGGACGACCTGGACTGGTGCCTGGACCAGGTCATCCCGGCCGGTCCGGCCTACCTGATGGCTCTGCCGACGAAGAACGACCCGATGCTGAGCTACCTGACTACGGCCTTTCAGGACCACGTCCGGCTGCGAGATCGATTCGGGCTCAAAGTGAACGATGCCCTGTGGCAGTTCTTCCAACAGCTGGGCGTGATCGACTCCGACGGCCGCCCGACGGTCCATTTCGGCCAGCCGCAATGGGTGTACCTGCAGTACTGCCGCAGAAAAGGCGACCGCCGCCCGGAGGACGAGGTGCTGGCGGACGGCCGTGCGCAGATGCAAGCCGTACGCAGCCGCGGGGTGTGGCTGGCGGAAGGTTTTGCCGCCCAACCCCACCAGTTGGAGATGCGGCTCGATCGGGAGATTCGCGAGCTGTACGCCGATTCGAAACGCTGCATCTGGACGGCCCTGACAGCGGAATTCCAGGGCACCATTCCCGCGGCCGTGCCGCTGCGGACGCAATCGCGCGATCGGAACGACTATGTGTTGCATCCGGCCAGTGGCGAGCAGCTCGAGGAGAGGTCGGTCCAGACGCTCCAGGCACTGCGGACGCAGCAGGCCGGTCGCTGGGATGTGCAGATCGTGATCTCGGACGGGTTGAACGCCGACGCGATCATGGACGAGGCACACTTGGCGCCGTACCTGACCGCCTTGCGCGCGGCCCTGACCAGCGCCGGGTACCAACCGGCTCCCGAACACCTCGTGGTCACCTCGGGGCGCGTGCGGGCCGGCTATCGGATCGGCGAGTTGTTGTACGGCGGCAGCGAACCCGCCGACCAGCCGCGCGCGGTAGTGCACGTGATCGGCGAGCGGCCGGGCTCGCTGCACCACACCTTCTCGGCCTACATCACCGCCCCAGCGGCCAGCGTCTGGGGTCAGGCGGGGAAGGTCGATCACAACATCACCAAAGTCGTATCCGGGATCGCCGACACCGCACTGGCCCCCGCCGCGGCCGCGGTGGAAACCGTCCGGCTGTTAGACGGCCTGACCCGGCGAATCTGATGCGGTGAAGTTGCCTTGGCAAGCGGTTCTGTTTCCCAAGTTCGGCTTCCCACGGATGGCAAAGCCGTCCCACGGATGTGGACAGCGAGACTGCTGGAGCTTTGGCCAAGCTGGATTGCCGCTCAACGCTTAGCGATTCGATTCGTTCCAACGTGCGGTGTTCCCGCGAGGTGAAGCCTCGTGGCGAGGGCAAACCTGGTAACGGCGGCTTCCGGGCGTTCTGAAGTGAATGGGGCAGGATGCACCATGAGGAGACCATCTGGCACGAGCTGGGATGCTGACGTAGAATCGCACCGATGCTCGAACGTGCAGACCACGTTCGCAAGATGACCACGAGGATCAGACTCATGACCGTTGCACTTGCCTATCCCCACATTGAAAAACCGCCGGGCGAGCCTGCTCGGCTAAAGCGGCTGCCCCGGGTTCGGGTCGCCCAGATCGTCATGGACTACTTGGCTCACGGCTGGTCGCCCGACGAGATGTGCCGCCAGCATGCTCACCTGCGGCTCGCAGAGGCTCACGCCGCGATGGGCTACTTCTACGACAACGAGGAGGAGATCGAGCGGGAGATCCAGGACGAGCTTCAGCACTTGGAAGATCTTCAAACGGCGGCCCCGCGATCCCCGTTGTTCCACCGACGGCGAGCCAAGGGAGTGCGGTGAATGGGCGTCGCGTTGTACTTGGACGTCCACGTTCCCGCCGCGATTGCGGAACAACTCCGGCGGCGGCGAGTGGACGTCCTGACGGCGATCGAAGACGGCTGGCAGCAGCGGAACGACGAAGAACTGCTGCAACACGCCTTCGAAATGCGGCGTGTGTTGTTCACGCAGGACATTCGTTTTCGGGCTCTGGCGGAGGATTGGCAACGGGACGGTCGGCCGTTTGCCGGCTTGCTATTCGGTCATCAGCTTCGTGGCACCATCGGCCAGTACGTCGAGGACCTTGAGCTGGTCGCAAAAGCGTCGGAAGCGGACGAATGGATGAATCGAATCGAGTACTTGCCGTTCTGAACTACGGTGGATTCGAATCGTTCGAACGTGAGGCATGGCTTACCCGCCTGCCGCGCCTTCATACCGAGCCAGCCAAACCCAGCTCCGAGAACCAGGCTGCTACGGTGCCGTATGCACCGAGCAGAAGGGGCGGGAGGACAAGAGCAGTCCGACCCAAACAGCAGGAAATGGGTTGCATAGGATCCGCACCGTGGCCTGGGGCCGGTCGGGCTGAAGGTTGTCGCTGGAGCGTGGCCCACCGGGCTCCGGCGGCGGTCGTTGTGGCCGCAAATTCCCGCCGGAGGGCAGTTGTGAGCATGGCCTTGGCAAGCGGGGCGGTTCACCGCCTCCGCATCCCAGGGTGCCTCGGTAAGGAAGCGGTTGAGGCACGATGGGTCGATCGTCTCGGCAAACTCCCCATGGATGCCCCGCCACGCAGCGTCCTGTTACCCCCCACACGGGCATTCCCAGGACCGGCGGCCTACCGGTTGGCTCCAAGTGATCGCAGATAGCGGAAACTCTGGATCAGGCACACCACCAAGCCCACCAGCAGGACCGTCGCAAGGGACATAGCGTACAGGTCAATTCTGGTTGTCAAGAAGAACAATGTTACCGCGGACAGCACTGTGGCGCTGCCCAGCCAAAGCAGGCGTTTCGCCGAGAATTCGTTGGCGGCATACCAGACTTCTTCGCTTTCCAACGTCTGGCGAACTCGAAACCCGTACAAGTTGTTTGGCGGGACTTTACGCCATATCAGCGGCAGGGAAAGTCCGCACATCAGCAAGCCCACCGAAATGTACAGGACGAGCATCAGGATCATCAGTCACTCCCGAGATTCTCAGGCAGGGCGAAGACCGTACCGAGATCAACGTGGTCATCCGGGTCTTGAGGCGGGCTGTCGAGGTCCGTCGTGTGAATGAACGGGAGCTTGGCCGCCAAGCGTGCGTCATCCCCGGCACCGGAAGCCGACGTAGCGACGGGGTCGAGGATGCCAAACGAACCGAGGCTGGCTCCTGCGCCGAGTAAGAACCTGCGACGAGAGGCCAAGTGCGATTGGTTCTTCATGCGGGTCTTGGCCAGTCGCTGCCGGTTCCGCTGCCAAAGCTGCCAGTGGGCAAGGGTAGCCACGCTGACCAACCAGATTGCGAACTTCAACGTCGGTTTCTTCGTGCGATTGCTCCCTCGAAGCCCGGTGGTGACCAGAGACCGTCCCGATTCTATCAGCCTGGATCGTCATCCGGTAGAATGTCCGGCAATTCTGCCCTCTGACTAACGGAGACGACGACCATGAAGACGGTGCTGCCAATCCTGGTGTGCGGACTGCTGGCTGGCTCGGTGAAAGCCGCTGCCCCCGACGATCAACTTCCGCCGCCACCCCAAGGCCAGACCTGGAAGTTGGTTTGGAACGACGAATTCGACGGCGACAAGCTGGACGACTCAAAATGGGATGTGCCGGATCACAAGCGTCGGGATGGATGGTGGTCCCCGAAGGCCGTCGCCCTGGACGGCGGTGGCAACTTGGCGATCAGCACGATCAAGGACGGCGACCGGTATCTTGACGCTTGCGTGCGGACGCGAGGCAAGTTCGAGCACGCCTACGGCTACTATGTCGCCCGAATCCAGCTGCAAAACCAGCCGGGCCATTGGTCGGCGTTCTGGTTGTACAACTCCAGCGTCGGCAAGATCGGCGACCAAGGCCGGGACGGAACGGAAATCGACATCATGGAGAAACCGTGGCGGGACGACCGAGTTCAGCACGCACTGCACTGGGACGGCTACGGCAAGGAACACAGGTCCGAGGGCAAGGTCGCCAATGTCCCCGGCGTCATGGAGGGTTGGCACACCTTCAGCCTGCTTTGGTTGCCGGACGAGTACGCCTTCTTCGTGGACGGCAAGGAAACGTGGCGAACTCAGGCCGGGGGTGTTTGCCAAGTGCCCCTGTACATCAAGCTGAGCGATGAAATGGGCGACTGGGGCGGCGACATCACCAAGGCGAAGCTGCCCGACAGGTTCCTGGTGGATTATGTGCGGGTGTACGACTTGGTGGCGGGCAAGTGATGCTGCCCGCATACCGCCGATACCTGCGGGGCGCCGGCATTCTCGTCAGCGGCAGGATGAAAAGCTGGCCGGGTATTTCGGTGGGGACAAGTACGCCCAGCACAACCCCCAGATCGCGGCCGGCCGACCACCTTCTCTCTGAACACGCCTGCCGGTTCCGCCGGCCGTGTTCTTTTTCTTCTGGTGTTCCGTGGTGGGCCAGCGAACCATGCCGCCGTCGCTGGTGTCCTTCTGAACATGGACGCCACCCACATCAAAACCAAGTTCGAGAAGCTGGGGGCCAGGGCTAAAATCGGCCAGTTGCGTCGGTTGAGTACAAACCCCCTGGTCATCGACATCGGCCACGACCGGCATGGCGAGTTCTTTGACATCCAGGCCGCCGACGATGCCGATGTCGAAGTGCTGGACGTGCAGCCCAGGGACCGCCACCTGCTCTTGATGGTCCGCCGACCCAACCAGCGTCCCGGCCTGCCGGACATCAAGGACAAGTTGCTCTGCGGCCACGACGAGCGACATTGGTTTGTTGCGGGCGTTCCTGACAAGGCGTCCGTCAGCACCGTGGTGACCGCCAAGGAAGCGTTGAAGCCCGATCTTGTGCGGAGCCGTGAACAAGGGAAGAGGGGCAAGAGGTCAAAACGGCTGCGTCGGAAGACGGACGTGTTCATTCGTCAGGGCGAGTGGTTCTTCATCCCGGCCCCGGACGTGCCAGTCAACGAGAAGCTGATCCTGCCTCACGAGCCGATCCGCCGTGGTGGCGGCAAGCCGCACATGTGCGAGCAGTTGTATCGGGACGGCGGAACCACCGTCTACGTGTGCAGCCGCCATCCCAACGGGCTGATCGGGGACGAATACCGGAAGCTGCTCAAGGAAAACCCAGCCGCCGCCAAGTGGGGATGGCGGACGATGGCACGCAACCCGGTGGTCTACGTCCGCGGCAAGATCACCCACCCCGACCACGCCACGATCCGGCTGGACGGCTGGCATCGGGTCGAAATGAACACCGAGAACCGTTCCAGGGCGATGGCATCGGTGGCGTTTCTGGACTGAGACAGGTGGGGGGCCGGCGGGACAACACCCCTTCGCCCTGCACGGGGCGACTGGGGTGTTTTGCGTTATGGACCGGCGACGTAGGATGATGGCGGCTCCCGCCCCCTCTGAACCGTCCACTTGCGAAGGAACGTCCCATGCGGATCTGCCCGAAATGCTCGAAAAGGGTCAGCGGCGACTGCGGCCATGTGGAGCTACGGGTGGCGAACCCGAAGGAGTTGTACAGGCATTACCGGAGATCGAACGGGGAGCATTGTCCCAGGGCGTTGGAGGCTGCACAGATGCCCCTGGAAGGCGGCCGTCACCGACGAGCTGCACTCCGAAAGAAAGGAAAGATCCAAACATGACGACCGCCCCGCTTCGCTACTTCGTGGTCGATGCGTTTACCGACCGCCCGTTCGCTGGCAACCCGGCTGCCGTGGTTCCGTTGCCGGACTGGCGGGACAACGCGTGGCTCCAGAGCGTGGCGATGGAGATGAACCTGTCAGAGACGGCCTTCCTGGTGCGAAACGCCCAGGGCTTCGACCTCCGGTGGTTCACGCCCAAGGTGGAAGTAGATCTTTGTGGTCACGCCACCTTGGCCTCGGCCCTTGTGGTCTCGCACTTGGCTTTGCAGGCGGATCAGCCTGAGATCCTCTTTACGACTCGGAGCGGCATCCTCAAGGCACTCGTCCAGCAGGACCGCATCCAACTCGATTTCCCGATCAAACCAGAGACGGAAGCGGAACCGCCTCCGGGGTTGGTGGAGGCCCTGGCCGTGACGCCCAGGTACGTCGGGAAGAGCCAGTTCGATTACTTGGTGGAAGTCGAGTCCGAGGCCGTGGTCCAAGCCTTGGCCCCGGACTTCAAGCAATTATCCAAGGTGGCCTGCCGGGGCATCATCGTGACCGCCCCCTCAGCAGATGCACGCTTTGATTTCGTGTCTCGGTTCTTTGCCCCTGCCGCTGGCGTTGACGAAGATCCGGTGACGGGATCGGCCCATTGCTGCCTCGCCGACTTCTGGAGGAAACGCCTGGGCAAGGACAAGTTCGTGGCGTTCCAAGCGTCGGCCCGAGGCGGCGTGGTCCACGTCGAAGTCCAGCAAGAGCGGGTCTTGTTGGGCGGGCAAGCGGTGATCGTGGCCCGGGGCGAACTTCTGGTAGCGTAGCGGGTCTGTTCGGGGCGGTCGGGGCCGAGTCATGGAAGCCGTGATCTTCATCGGCCTGCAAGCGGCCGGGAAATCGACGTTCTACCTGCGGCGATTCTTTCGCACCCACGTCCGCATCAACATGGACATGCTGAGGACCAAGCATCGGGAACGGCTGTTGCTGGATGCCTGCCTCGCCGGGAAGCAGCCGTTCGTCATCGACAAGGTGAATGCCTCTGCGGCGGACAGGGCGACGTCCATCCACTTTGCCAAGGCGGCTGGATTCCGCGTCGTGGGCTACTACTTCCAGTCGAAGCGGGACGACTGTCTGGCTCGCAACGCAGCACGGCCAGAAGCGGAGCAAGTACCGGACATGGCGATCCTGGGAACCTACAAACGGCTGCAACTGCCGTCACCGGACGAGGGTTTCGACCAGTTGTACTACGTGCGGACGACCACAGGCAAATTCGTGGTCGAGGAGTGGCGTGATGAAGTTTGATGACCTGGATGCCAGGATGCGGGCCTTTGAAACGGCCCTGGACCTTTGCGTGCCGCCGGACATGTACATGGTGGCCCGGCTGGATGGCCGCAGTTTCACCCGGCTGACGAAGGAAAAACAGCACTTTGAGGCTGCTTTCGACGAACGATTCCGTGACCTGATGGTCGCCACGACCGAGCACCTGATGGACTGCGGATTCAGGACGCTCTACGGCTGCACCCAGAGCGACGAAATCTCCCTGCTGTTTCACCGGGACGAGCAGCAGTTCCAACGCAAGCTGCGCAAGCTAAACTCGGTGCTGGCAGGGGAGGCCAGTGGCAAGTTCTCGTTGCTGGTGGGGGACGTGGCGTGTTTCGACTGCCGGATCTCGCAGCTTCCCAACGTGGATTTGGTTTGCGACTATTTCCGCTGGCGTAGCTCCGATGCCACCCGCAACGCCCTGAACGGCCATTGCTACTGGTTGCTTCGCCAGCAGGGCCTTGCGGAGAAGGCGGCGACGGAACAACTGGTGGGCATGTCGTCCTCCGCCAAGAACGAGTTGCTTTTCGGCAACGGCGTCAATTTCAATGACTTGCCGAACTGGCAGAAGCGGGGCGTGGGGCTGTACTGGGAGCAGTTCGACAAGATCGGCACCAATCCGCTCACTGGCCAGGCCGTGGTTGGTCAAAGGCGTCGCCTGAAACAGGATTTCGAACTGCCCATGAGGGACGACTACGGACGATTCATTGCCGGTCTGATTTGCTGCGGAGATGTCGGCAGCAACTCGAATTGAAGCGGCATTTTCGGCCAGAAGATCGATTGCCGAGGCCGTCCCCCGTGCCATCAGCCAGAGGCCGATCTGCGTCTTTGGCACCAAGGTCGTGAGTGCCACCCTGAACCCACGTAGCTTTCCGAAACCGTGCAGATCGCGATCCCGGACGGCCAGGGCGTGAAGCCGGGTGAGGCGGGCTACGTCCCGAGCCTCGGTCTTCGATCTGACGGTCGACGTTCCGCTATGGGCCAACGGGGCCTTGACGCTGGATCTGGCGTCAGGCGTGACGATCGATGACTTGGCGGGGAATGCCTTGGACGCCGGCGCGACGCCGGTTCCATTCAGGACGCGCATGAGCCGTGTCGCTGCGCTGCGAGTTCGGTCTCGGAGCAGGTCCGCTCTGGGCCGGTTCGGGAGATCCCGGCTCACCGTCACCGACGCGCCTGCAAACCGCGGGGGGCGTTCACTTGCCGATGCAGAACCGGCTGAAGATGCGGTCCAGGACGTCTTCCGTGTAGACCGCGCCGACGACTTGGGCGAGTTCATCCAGGGCCAGGCGGAGTTCGGCGGCGACAAGTTCCTCGCCAGCCGCCTCCGCGGCGGCTTGCCGGGCCAGTTCCACCGCGGCGGCCGCCCGCCGCAGGCTTTCGCGGCAGCGGACGGCCGTGCCGGCGACGACGTCGCCACTGGGCAGGCCCACGCCGAGGCGTTGGCAGATCGCCAGGCGCAGCTCGGCCAGGCCCGCCCCAGTGTGGCTGCTGGTCGGGATCGCGTCCGCAGGCAGGTCCGTCGCACGCAGGCCATCCGTCTTGGTCAACACCAGGATGCGGCTGACGGGCGGCGGTTCCGCCAACGCTTCGCGTTCCCAGGCGTTGAGGCGCCGGGTGGCATCCAGGCAGAACAGCTGGACGTGAGCTTGTTCCGTTTGCTGCGCCGCCAGCGTCCGGGCGGATTGTGAGACGGCATCGCCGGTTGCGGGGGCCCAGCCGGCCGTATCGATCAGGCGGCAGTCGAGTCCGCCCAGGTTCACCGTCCGGGTCAAGTAATCGCGCGTGGTGCCGGCATGCGGCGAGACCAGGGCGGCCTGCTGGCCGACGAGCGCGTTCAGCAGGCTGCTCTTGCCCACGTTGGGCCAGCCCGTCAAGACCACGCGGAACTGTTCGTCGGCATGCCCGCGGGACGCCAGCTGGTCGACCAGTCGCGTCAGCGCGTCCGCGGCGTCATCCAGTTGGCGGCGCAGTTCGGCTGGGGCGATGAACTCGAGGTCTTCGTCGGCAAAATCCAAGCCCGCCTCGACGTGGGCCAGCAAGTCCAGCAGCCGGTCCCGCAGCTGCTGGAGCGGCCCGGCCAGACCGCCGGCCAATTGCCGCAGGGCGACGTCGAGTTCCCTCCGGCTGCCGGCGTCAATGACCGCCAGCACGGCTTCGGCCTGCGTCAAGTCCAGCCGGCCCGCCAGGAAGGCCCGCAGCGTGAACTCGCCGGGTCCGGCCAGCCGTGCGCCCGCGGCACACACGCCGCGGACCGCTGCCTGCAACACGGGCGGCGAGCCGAGGATGTGCAGTTCGGCCAGAGGCTGCCGCGTGTAGCTGCGCGTCCCCGGCCACAGATACAGATCGCAGGGAACCTCGCCCAGAGGCTCGTCCAGCGTCAGCAGGCCGTTCAGGACGGACGGGAACCGGACCCGGGCCGGGGGCTCGCCGCGACTGCGGAAACAGGCCTGCAGGCACGCGAGGACGGCCGGACCGCTGATCCGGACAATTCCCCGACCAGCGCCGCCCGGCGCGGAAGCTACAGCGGTGATCGTGTCGTCGATATTCACACCGTGACCACGGTTGGCTAGATCGTCGGCAGCTCGCCGTCCTCGGGAGCCTCGCTCCACTCTTTCAGTTCCCCGATCAGCAGCCGGATTTCGTTCTCGTACTCGCTGGCCATGTCGCCCTTGACCAGCTGCGCCAGGAACGCGGCCGCCCCCTGCTTGAGCAGCGTCGCAGCTTCGGCGTCCGGGAACCGCAGTTGCGGGTCGGGAGCGATCAGGCCCCGGCAGAAGCTCATCAACAACTCGTTGCAGGCCACTTCGCGGGGCAGGATCTCCGGCAGCCGCTGCGGCAGCTTGCGTTTGGCTTCGAGCAGTTCCGGACAGGTCTTGACGCCGGCAAACGGCTGACAGCCGGACAGCAGTTCGATCAGCACATAGCCCAGCGAAGCCAAGTCGCTGCGGGGTGTGATCTCGCCGCCGTCCAGCACCTCGGGAGCGGCGTAGGACGGCGTGCACGTGCGGACCAGGGGCGGATTATCCTTCCGAAACGCCGAGCCGATATCGATGATCTTGGCGTTGCCCGTCCGCTTGAGCATGATGTTCGAGGGCTTGATGTCGCCGTGGATGATGTTCTCGCGGTGCAGGGCAGCCAGGGCCATCAAGCATTCCCGCACGATCGACACCGCCACCCCCGGCTTGAACCGCGTCTGCTCCGGGCCCGCCGTGGCGATCACGTTGTTGATGTACTCCCAGCGCCGAATGCTCACCCGGTGCTCGACACGCTCCAAGGTCTCGCGGCACAGCAGGCGGCGGAGATCGAACCCGTCGACCCATTCCATCAGCATCAGGCGGATGCGGTCGTAGTCGATGAAATTGAGCACGGTCAGCAGGTTGTCCTGCTGGATGCGGGCGACCAGCGCCGCGACGTGGGCGATCCGCGCCATGGCCTCGTCGTAGGTCCGCGCCGCGTCGTAACGCTCCGGCGCAAAGACCTTGACCGCGATGGGGACGGCGAACCCGTCCGCGCCCCGATGCTCGGTCAAAAACACGATGCCCTGCCCCCCCGAGCCCAACCGCCGATGGAAATGGGAATGGACAGTCCAGGGAAAGTACTTGGCCTTGACCAGTCGCTGGTAGCGGGCCACCAATTCGGTGTCGGCTTGCGCCGGATCGAAATCGCGGCCCTGAGTCATCGTGGCATTCAGGTCGTGGTAGGTCGTCGACACCGTAGGCCTCGTCAGCGCGCGGGGGAGAGGGAATCAGTGCTTGAAGTGCCGTCGGTTGGTGAAGATCATCGGCAGGCCGCGGTCGTTACAGGCGGCGATCACTTCCTCGTCCCGGATGGAGCCTCCGGGTTGAATCACCGCCGCCACACCCGCGTCGGCCGCCTGGTGAATCGAGTCGGGGAAGGGGAAAAAGGCATCCGAGGCCAGGATCGAACCCCGGGCTCGTTCGCCGGCTTTGCGGATGGCGATCTCGACCGAATCGACGCGGCTCATCTGCCCGGCCCCGCAACCGCACAGTGCCTGGTCGCGGCACAGCGCGATGGCGTTCGACTTGACGTGGCGGACGATCGCCCAGCCGAAGCGGAGATCGGCCAACAGGCTGTCCGGCGGCGCGGCTTGGGTGACGACCTTCCACTCCGCCTCGACATCGGGATCGACGTCAGCGGCCTGCACCAGCATGCCGCCCTCGATAAAGCGACAGTGGCGGCGGGACGGCGGGTCGTCCAGGCGGCCGACCTGCATTAGGCGCACGTTCTTCTTCCATTTGGGTTTGGTGGTCAGGACGCCGATCGCGGCCGCTTCGTAGTCCGGCGCGACAATGGCTTCGACGAACAGTCCCGGCGCGGACAGGACTTCGGCCGTCGCCTCGTCGACGGTGCGGTTGAAGCCCAGCACCGAGCCGTAAGCGCTCACCGGGTCGCCGTCCAGCGCCTTCTGCGCGGCCGCTGCCAGCGTGTCGGCCGTGGCGGCCCCGCAGGGGTTGTTATGCTTGATCACGACCGCGGCCGGCTGGGAGAACGAGCGGGCGATGGCCAGAGCGCTGTCCAGGTCCAGCAAGTTGTTGTAGGACAGCTCCTTGCCGTTCAATTGGCGAGCGGTGACCAGGCTGGGGCCCTGGGCGCCGACTTGGCGATAGACGGCCGCCGCCTGATGCGGATTCTCGCCGTAACGCAATTCCTCTTGGCAGCGCAACGTGAGATTCACGGTCGCCGGGAAAGCCCCCTGCGTCAGGCTGCCGGCAAAGTAGTCCGCAATCGCCCGGTCGTAGGCGGCGGTGCAGGCAAACGCCTCGGCCGCGAGCCGACGGCGGAGTTCGTCGGACACAGCGCCCTGCCGGCTGATGTCGTCCAGGACGGCCGAGTATTGCTCCGGGTTCGTAACAATCGCCACGAACGCGTGGTTCTTGGCGGCCGCCCGGACCAGGCTGGGCCCGCCAATATCGATCTGCTCGATGGCTTCTGCCATGGTCACGCCCGGACGGGCAATGGTGGCCTCGAAGGGGTACAGATTCACCACGATCAACTCGAACGACCGGATGCCATGCTCGTCGAGCGCCTGCATGTCCTCGGCCTGATCGCGGCGGCAAAGGATGCCGCCGAAAACTTTGGGATGCAGCGTCTTGAGCCTGCCGTGCATCATCTCCGGAAAGCCGGTGTACGCCGATATGTCCTCGATCTTCAAGCCGGAACTTTCCAGATGCCGCCGCGTGCCGCCCGTGCTGTAGATCTCGATCCCGCAGTCCGCAAGCCCGCGGGCGAAGTCGGCCAACCCGAGTTTGTCGCTGACACTGACAATCGCGCGTTTCACAGCCATGGCGTTCATGATTCCCGTGCATCCTCGTTCGCAAGAGAGGGTGAATTCGCGTGGCTCGGCTCGCCGGAGCCGGGCCGATACCAATGCAGTTGGCGAGAGTAGGCATGGGCCTGAATCCATGCTGCGGACCCTCATGTCCGGTTCCGCCGTACTGCCGTCCGTCAACGGTAAGGTTTACGCGCAGACCGCGAGCAGGTCAAGCGGTTGCGGAAAATCCCGGTCGGTCGGCGCACCGTCAAGGTGGGATGTTGGGGTGCCTGGGGCCGAGTGCAGCGAGCCCCCTGACGCGGAAACTGG
>CAIYOB010000586.1 GCA_903927685.1 uncultured Planctomycetaceae bacterium | reverse complement strand
AGGAGGCTCCCGACCTGCTGCAGGAGGTTTTTCTCCAGGTCTTCGCCAAGATCGGTCAGTTCTCCGGCCAATCGCGGTTTTCCACTTGGCTGCATCGGGTGACCGCCAATACGGCGCTCCAATTCCTGCGCAAGACGCGTCGCCAGCGTCAGTCGGTGGTGAACGCCGACCCCGCCGACCTGCCGGCGGCGAACGACCGGCATGGGCAAGACCAGGAACTGTTGCAGGCCGCCCTGCAGAAGGTTGACCCAACGCTGCGAGCCCTGTTTCTGCTGCGAGAATTGGAGGGGCAGTCTTATCGGGAGATTGCCCAGACCCTGGGGATCGCCGAAGGAACCGTCGCCTCGCGTCTGAACCGCGTGCGGCGGGAACTGCGTGAGCATCTGGCCGCACTCGGCTGGGAGGCGTGACATGAACTGCGTGGAAGTCAAAAACAACTTGTCGGCGTATTGGGACCGCGAGTTGCCCGAGAACGCAAGCCGCGAGATCGACGCCCATCTCGCCGCGTGCGACTCTTGTCGCGACGAACTGCAGACCTTTGCCAGCCTGTCGAACCTGGTCACACGGACGCCCGCTCCGGAAGTCCCTGGCGACGCGTGGGCGCGAATCGAAGCCGCCATCGAGGACCGCACGGGCAAGGTTGATGTCCGGCCAAGCGCCGGCGTCCGCCGGTCCCGGGCTGGCAGGTTGGCCTTGGCCGCGGGCTTGTTGGCCGTGGTCACGGGCGCCGCCATCTGGTACCAGCGTGCCGGCGGCGGGAGCCAGTTGCAGTCGGCCCCCCAACTCGCTCAGTACGCCAGCCTGCTGAGCCGCGATCCGGCAGCCGCCCAGCAATCGCTGCTGGCTGCCTATCAGGGCCGGGCGGTCGCCCCGGACGAAGCGGCTCGGGTATTGGGCTATGTCCCCGTGTCCCTGCGCCGCAGCCCGGCCGGCTACCGTCTGCGATCGGCATACCTGCTGGACATGCCCTGCTGCCGATGCATGCAGGCGGTCTACGAAGGCGGCGACGGCCAGACGGTGGCGGTGTTCGAAAAATCGCCCGACCATCCGCTGGAATTCGGCGACCGTCCCAGCGTGTGCACGGAATGCAACGGCCAGCCGTGCCAATTGACCCAGGCGGACAGCCGGCTGATCGTCTCCTGCCAAGTTGAGAACCGGCAATTGGCGATTGTCGGTGTCCGGAACATGGACGAGGCGCACGCGCTGCTGGCCTGGCTGCAAGAAAACAGCCGGCTGGAGACGTAAGCAGTGCGTGTCCAAGCTGGGAATTGGGATTGGGTGCCTGGGGTCGAGCCACGAGGTACGAGTGGCGAGCCCCCAGTTATCGCCACGGGGGCTCGCTGCAATCGCCGCCGGGCACCCCAACAATTCGCTCGAACAGGGCACCCGCCGCGATGCGGCAAAGACCAGTGGGAGGGTCCCATGCTCACGGCGCGCCCGGTGCCTGGAGTCCGCCCGTCAGAAGCAGGCCCTCGATTTCCACTGCCCGGAGCCGCACTTCGCGCAGCCGCTCGACATAGGCCAGGTTCGTACGCGAGTAGGTCTGCTGGGCCGTCAGCAGTTGCAGGTATCCAAACTCGCCTTGCTGATAGCCGGTTTCGATCAGTTCGAGCGAGCGTTTCGCGTCGGGCAAAATGTCTTGCCGGTATTGGCCGACCTGCTCGCGGGCGATTTCGTAGTCGCGGAAGGCGGCCGCGAGTTGCTCTTGCAGGAGCAATTCGATCCGCTTCAGTTCCTGCTGGGCGGCGGCCAGTTCCGCTCGTGCCTTCAGGATGTTCCCCTGATTGCGGTTATGGATCAGGAGGGGGACGCCCAGCATCAGGCTGGCATTGGTGCTGTTCGAGGCGTCGTTGTACCGTACGGCCGCCATGGCTTCGATATTCGGCGTCCGTTGCGCGCATGCCGCCGCGACCGCCGCCTGGGCGCGTTCCACCCCGGCGGAAGCTTGGGCCAGTTGAGGACTGCCGTTGAGCAACTTGGCGACCGAGTCGTTCCACGCCAGATCCGGCAGCTCGTCTTCCAGCTGCCCGGCCAGCACGGCGGGCTCCATGTCAGGCACGCCGACCACGGCGGCCAATTGCCGCCAGGCGGCCGCCTGCGACTTGCGGGCGGCCACTTGCTGCAGGCGAGCCGAGTTGGCTTCGACGCGGGCTTGCAGTACATCCACCTGACTCACTTGGCGGGCCTTGTTCAGCTGCTCGGCTATCGCCGTGGCCGTCTCGCCAATCTTCACCAACTCGTCGGTCAAGGCGGCCGTTCGCTGAGCCGCCATGACGTCGTAAGCGCGCATCCGCACCGCGTTGACCACCCGCTGGCGTTGCGTCTCGAATTCCCACTCCGCCTGCCGCACTTGTTGGGTGACAACCGCTCGGTTCAACCCGAGTTTGTTTGCCGTGACGATCTCCTGAGAGAAGAACATCCCCTGTTGACCAGCCGTGCCGCTGTCGCCAACCTCTTCGCCTTGATAGCCGACCACCGGATTCGGATAGAGCCCGACCTGCAACTGCTCGCCCTGGAAGGCCTCGACGCGATGCGCTGCTTGCACGAGCGTGGGGTTGTGCTCCAAGGCCAGTTGTTCGAGTGCCGCGATCGTCACGCTGGCGGGAACGGCTTCGAGCGATGGATTAGCATCCGCCACGGTCAGCCTAAGCCGGGCCTCCGGCGTCGGCGTCGCCGCAACTGGCGGGGGCGCGTCTGTCGCCGCTGGCGAAGCATCGGGGGGGTGCCCGAAACCCGGGCCCGCGATGATCGCGGTGGCGGCTGCAAGCAGGCAGCGGCCCAGGAAGCCCAACGTCTTCGCTAGCATGTACCCCCCTCTTCCATAGACAGGCAAAATCCGCCGTCTCCAATGGTATCGGTTCCGTCAACTAATCCGGTTGAATCGATTCTGACGGCGTCCGTCGACTTGTCTGGCCAGTGGCAGCTGAGCGGATGCCCCGGTCAACTCGCCGTCTTATCTGTTGGCCTCCCTGAATCTGCTGGAGGCATACCCAGCAACGCTAGCACGGCCGCTGGCAATTGGAAAACTTTGCCGATTAAATCGATTTCCGAAAGTTTGCGGATTAGGCGGCCGATATCAAGTTTGCCGATTGCTATGTCCAGGGTGTTCGCGCATTGCGCGGCGACCGAGGCGGACGCAAGCGGCCAAGGGGGGCCTTGTATATTGTCGAACACGTTTTCCGGCCATGCTGCGCCGGCAGCGTGGGAACAGTCCGTCCTTGGCCGTTGTTGTCAACGGTCACGCGAAACGCCACAACTCTAGGAACGATCCATCGATGAGTCGGCAAACCACTTCGCGCGTCGCCTGGCTAATGCTGGCCCTGGTCCTGCTCACCGGCTGCCATCCCACGCAGCCCTTTTACTTCCAGAGCGACGGAGACCTTTCGCATTACGTGGACAAGGCCACGGAGATGGAGTATCCGGACGTCCACGCGGAATCGCTGCCGGATACGACCCAGTGCGAGGCGCCGCTGACGGTGACCAACCCGGATTTCAAGGAGATCTGGGATCTGTCGCTGGAGAGCTGCGTGACGATCGCGCTGCAGAACAGCAAAACCATCCGCAACCTCGGCGGGGTGACGCCGTTCGGGTTCGCCGACGGACTGGTCGAACGGACCAGCGGCTCGACCACCGTTTTCGACCCGGCCATCCAGGAGACATCCTCCGGCTCGGGGCGGCCGCAACTCGAACAGGCCGGCGGCGTCGAGGCGGCGTTGGCCGACTTTGATGCCCAGTTGCAGGTCCGCGGCAACTCGCCGTCCGGATCGGTGGTGCAACGCACGGATCGACCCGAGAACCGGGATCCGGACATCAGTTCCTTCCTGGCCGGCCTCAACAGCTACTACCAGAGCGGCGTGCGCAGCGACTTGACCAAGAAGACGGCGACCGGTGCTCGCTTTACGTTCAGCAATTCGACGGATTACCTGCGTTGGACCGGAGATTTTTCGCGGGACATCACGGGCCAGATCATCCCGCACGGTCCGGGCCAGAAGGTCAATAGCATGTGGACGACCGCCTTCGAGGCGCGGTGGGACCAGCCGTTGCTTCGCAATCGGGGGGCCGCAGTCAATCGCGTTCCCATCGTCCTGGCGCGCATCAATCAGGACATCACGCTGGCGCAGTTCGAGTCCTCGGTGCGGAACCTGGTGCTGGACATCGAGAACACGTACTGGGATCTGCACAACGCCTATCGCCGGCTCGAAACGGCCAAGACCGGTCGCGATAGCGCCCAGGTCACTTGGAAGATCGTCTACGAGAAGTGGAACGAAGGCGTCGAACCGGTTCAGGCCGAGGCGCAAGCCCGCGAACAGTATTTCAACTTCCGAGCCGGTGTGGAACGTAGCTTGCAAGAGCTGTACAACGCGGAGACGAAACTCCGCTGGCTGATGGGACTCGCCGCGACCGATGGCCGGCTGATTCGGCCGATTGACGAGCCCACTCTGGCCCGCGTTGACTTCGACTGGACCGCCATTCGGACCGAAGCCTTGGTGCGAAGTCCCGAATTGCGGCAGAAGAAATGGGTACTGAAAGCGCGAGAGGTGGAATTGATCGCGGCCAAGAACCAGCTCTTGCCTCAATTGGACGTCGGCCTGTTGTACCGTTGGATTGGGCGCGGTGATGACCTCATTCGCCGCGACGATAGCGGGAAGAGTTTCATCAGCACGAATCCCGCACAGTTCGACGGCTCCGCAGCGTTCAACGAATTGGCGGGCGGCAACTACCAGGAAGCCGACATCTTTGTCACCTTTGGCATGCCCGTCGGGTTCCGCCGCGAATTGGCCGGGGTCCGCAACGTGCAGTTAAAAATGGCACGCGAAAAGGCGCAGCTGGAGGATATGGAATTGAATACGGTCCACCTGCTGAGCACCGCGGTCCGCAATGCGGACAGCCATTACGTGTTGGCTGAGACGCACTTCAACCGCTGGTCGGCATCCGAGAAGGAAGTCGAGTCGGTCAACGCCCTGTACCGCGGCGGCAAGCAGACGGTGGACTTGGTCCTGGAAGCTCAGCGGCGGCGAGCGGAAGCCCAGGTCGCCTATTACACGTCGCTGGTCGATTACAACAAGGCCATCGCCGAAGTCCACTTCCGGAAGGGCTCGCTGCTGGAATACAGCAACATCCAATTGACGGAGGGCAACTGGCCGCAGAAAGCGTATTGGGATGCACTGGGTCTGGCTCGCCAGCGGGACGCCAGTTACTACCTGAACTACGGCTGGACGCGGCCCGACGTCGTCAGCCAGGGGCCGGTGGACCAGGGACCGGGAGCCGGGACGCTGATCGAGGGCGAGTATCCGGCCGAGTACCTCCCGACCCCGGAGCCGACGCCGGCGGGACCGGCGCCCGACGCGGGACAAGCGGCCCCGGAGACGCTGCCGAAGCCGGAGGCGGACGCCACGCCGAACGCCGCGCCTGCTCCGGACCTCGGCCCGGTCACGGGCGGCCCGGCACTCAATGCCCCCGTGGTGCGTGCCCTGCCTTCACCGGCCGGCCGCGGGATCGGCAATCCGCTCCGCAGTCCAGCCAGCGAGCCGGTGGCATTCGGCCTGAACCAACTGCGGCCCGCCGCGGGGGCAAGCGTTCCGGCGGTCAGCCATACGTATCAGGCGACGGGGCCGGAGACGCCCTCGGCGGTTCAGCCAGCCGGCTATTCGGCGACGATCAGCGACTAGGCCAACCCTAGAGGATTTGATTGTATCAAGTTGGATGTCACCGTCGGGTGCGGAGGCTTCGGCCATACCGGTCGGTTCTCGATTTGGGAGCAACAACTAGGGGGACTCGGGGATGATGCGAACGCTTCCCATCGCTTGGGCGATCTGCTGGATCTTGACGAGCGCCACTGGCTGTACCACGGCCGCCCTGTTCTATCAGCCGCCGCCGCCGCCGGAAATGCTCGGCTCGAAAACCGATCAGATCATGCTGATGCAGGAAGAGAACGCGGAAGCGGCCAAGTTCGTCGTCTACCAGCACGAGTTCGTGGATGTGCAAGCCCATCCGGAAACACCGCACAGCGACTTGCAACTGAACGGGTACGGCGAAGACCACCTTCGGCAGATCGCCGCGTCACTTCGCGCTGGCGCTCCCTGGCCCGTCGTGGTCGAACGCAGCCAGACTAGCCCCGATCAGGACACGCAGTTCAAGTACCCCGTGCACTTCAATCCCGATCTGGATCTGAGGCGCCGGGAAGCCGTGGTGCGGGCCCTGGTGCGAATGGGCATTGCGGACGCCGACACGCGTGTCGTCGTTGCCCCCGCCTTCTCTCAAGGGTTGTCCGGAATGGAAGCATCCGGGGCGTACGCCACCGGCATGAGCGGCTGGGGCGGCGGCGGGATGGGCGGCGGAATGGGCGGAGGAATGGGAGGCGGCTTTGGGGGCGGCTGGTTCTAACTCGCGTTTCCCCGCGAACTGGGCCTGCTCAATGTTCGACCCGTTCGTTTTCCATCCGGAATTGGTTGACCCCTCGGTGTTCATCGCCCCCGGCGCAAGGCTGGTGGGCGACGTGACCATCGGGACCCAGTCCAGCGTCTGGTTCAACGCCGTGGTCCGCGGGGACCGGGAGGCGATCCGCATCGGCCGCCAGACGAATGTCCAGGATCTGTGCATGCTGCACGCCGACCCGGACGCCCCGTGCACGCTGGGGGACCGCGTCTCGGTCGGACATGCGGCCATCGTCCACGGCGCCACCGTCGAAGACGACGTGCTGATCGGCATGCGGGCGGTCGTCATGAATCGCGCGCGGATCGGCGCCGGCAGTATCATCGGCGTCGGCGCCGTGGTCACCGAAGACAGCGACATCCCGCCCGGCAGCATCGTCCTCGGCGTCCCCGGCAAGATCACGCGCGCCGCCGAAGAACGCGACCGTCGCCGCATCCGCCACGCCGCCGACGTCTATGTGACGCTGGCCAGCCGGTACGCCACGAATCGCAGCTAGCGCCGAAGGGGATGGCGACAAGTGTCGTCGGCAAGGGGATGTCACGGTTGGGTGGCGGAATTGCCCCAACGAATGAAAGGATCAACGAATAAGGGAATCCGTGAATCGCTGCCCATCCGGCATTCGTTGACTCCTTGATTCGTTGGGATCCATCTGCCTGCAACCCAAGACTGTCAAAGCGAACCTCCGACCGGCGGTCTCCCCTTCGGCGCCCGTCGCCCACTGACCACTGACAACTGACCATCTTTGACACACCCCAAGTCGCCACCTACATTTGTCCGGAACCTTCCGCCCACGCTTTGCGGTTGTAACGGATCATCGTATGCTGCGCGACAGAGCAATTATCGCGGTCGTGATTCTTGTCCTGAGCCCGTTGGCTGCCGCCCGCGAAGTGGACCTCGGGCCGTCGCCGGGCCCACTGGGGGCGGGCGAACCGGGCGGCCAGTCCGCTGTGCCGCTGGCGATCGAGGGGCGAGCCGGTTGGCAGGCCGTCCCGGATCCGCCACCTGATGACTGGTCGATTCCCGCCCGGGCGACACTCCGGATCTCCTTGCCCCCGGGCACTTCGCCCGACCGCCTGTTGTGGCCGGCCGTACCAGGCCCGTTTGTGGCTTGGCGAGGCGGGCCGTCCAGCGAGTCCCTGGAATGCTGGGATCTCAGGAGTGGCCGGCAAACAGCACAGATCCGGGCGGAATTGGGGGACGCGCGTCGCCTGGCGCTCAGCCCCGATGGCGAGTTACTGGCCGTGCTCGCCGCTGCCGGGGCGGACAAAGTTGCCATCTTGTCCTGCGGGACAGGCCGTCCGGTTCGCGAAATTCCTTTGCCGGGCGCCTTGGCGTTGGTCACCGGCCTCGACTTTGCCAGCCCACAGCGCCTGGTGCTCGCACTGGCCAGCGAAAAGTGCGTCGGCATTTGTGATCCGACGTCGGGCCAGTGGATCGCCCGCATCCCGACGAATCCGCCGGTCGAGTCGCAGGACTACGCGTTTAGCCCCGGAGGCCATTACGTGGCCGTCGCCCGGAACCGGACGCAGCGAATTGAACTCTACGACCTCCGCAACGGCGTGTTTGCTGGCGAAGTCGCGATGCAGGCCGGACCGTCCGCCGCCCGGGTCGCCTTGATCGCCCTCGACTTTGCCCGCGACGGCTCGGAATTGGCCGCCCTGGTCCGCTGGGGCGAGAGCGATACGCTGCTGTGCTGGTCGCTGCACAGCGGCGAGCTGACAGCCGAGCACCGCTTGAACGCTCCGTTTTTGCCCCGGAGCCCGGGACTCGGCGCAGGTCGCCGCGTGATGATCGATTTCCTGCCGGGCCGGCGAGGCTGGCTCCTGGCGGGCGCGGCGGTCGTCGATCGGCAACACGGCGGGCCAATCACTCTTGGCGACGATTCGCGCTCGGCCCATCCCGCGCTGCGGCGCGTCTTGGATGACGGCCGCCTGTTGGTCAGCTCGGGCGATCCATCGCGGGCGAGTCTGGAGGCCGTGCCCATTCCTTGGGACACCCTGGACGCGACCCTGCCTGCCGGCTCGTCCGAGGAACGGCCCTCCGACGCCGGTCTGCCGCCGCTGACACGAACCGATCGGTCTGGCGAGCGTGCGGTAACCCTGGCCATTCCCACGGTCGCGTACACGCCGCGGCCGGCGGGACCAGGGATGGAATTGGCCCGAGCCGGTCCGTTGTTGATCGACACGCGACTGTCCCCGATCCGGCAAATGTTCATCGCTTCCGCGGCCTCGGCTCGCCTGGTCGTCAACTGCGATCCGGCGAATCCGGCAGAACGTCCTGCGGGGCTCATCGGCTCGTTCGCCGGCCCATTCACGGATCTCTATCACTTGAAGACCGGCAAATTCGAGGGACGATTTGCGGCCCCCTATGCCGCGGAACTCCTGGACGTCAGCCCGTCGGGAACGGTGGGGGTCTTCCGAGAAGCCAAAACAGGAATGCGTCTGGACGTGTTCCGCTTGCCCGACGGCAATCACGTCGTCGGCTTCTGTCCAGGGGACGCCGAAACCGCGTCCGAGCGCCAGATTCGCTGGGCGGCGCTGGTCGCTGAAGATCATCTGTTGACCCAGAGCCAGAGCGGCAAAGTGACCCTGTGGGCTCTGAACGGTTGCCGCGCGGTCTACTCGCTGGCCCAAGCCCCGAACGGCAAGATCGTCCTGGATCGCAGCCGCGACCACTTTCTGGCGGTTCGCGATCGGACGGCATATATTGTCGATACGCTCGGCGGTCAGGTCTGCCAGAACCTGGCATGCCCGGACGCCGTCCGCCAGCAGCCGCTGTCCGCCGCGGCGTGGAGTGCGGACGGATCGCGTTTGGCGGCGCTGTTCAACTTGCCGTCCGGCTCGCACGTGATCGCCTGGGAACTGGTCAGCGGCAAACCGCTGTGCGATGTCGCGCTGCCCTCTTCCGCGGGTCAGCTGACTTGGACCGGTCCGGGCCACCTGGCGCTGCACAACACCCACCGTGGCCAAGCTCGCCCGAGTTCCGGTCCGCGGCGGATCACGATTCTGGACGTCCAGCAGGGGCGAGTGGTCTGGCACTATCAGCTGGACCCGCCGGCCTATCCGCTGTCCGGCCCGGATGATCGGTTCTGGTTTGCCGGTCCTGCGCAAGGCGTGACGACGGTCGGATTGGCGGCTCTGTCGTTGCCGGGCTCCGAAGCCGTGAGGATCATCCAGGCGTCGCCCCCGCCGCCACCGCTGTTTGGCAGAAACTCCCGCGTGCGGTTGGAGGTCCAAGCCGCCGGGCTGCCTGCCGACTTGGCGGATTGCCGCCAGCGCGAAGAACGTGTGGTGCGATTCCTGACGGCGCGGTTCACCGAGTCCCTGCAGTCCCGCGGCATCACCCTTGATGACACGTCGTCGGTGCGTCTGAGTGTCTCGATCCAGAACCTGCCCCGGGAAAAAAACTCGGACGGACGCTCACGGGAGGATCGGGGCCCTGCCACGGCCACAGCCATGTCCACGGCGACGGTCGGCGCCCGGATGTCCATCGACCTGGGACGCGAGCGGTTGCTCTGGGAGAGGGCGGCGCAGGTGGACGCTGGGCAGGTTGATGCCGCCAACGTCCCGGCAGGCGTAACCCGCAACACCTGGATTCAACTGCGACAATGGGACCAGGCGACGCGGTGGTGCCTGGACGGGCCGTTGCCCGCCGAGTTGCACCATCCGGAGCTTCAGTCCGGTCTGGGTGAATCCCGCCTGACGGTCGCCGGTCCCCGCCTGTTGCAGCGCTCCGATCCGGCTGCGGAGTAGATCTCACGACGACATCACCGCACGCCGCCCAGGGAGAACAGCTGGGTACTGGTCCGCAGGTACAGCACCCCGCCGGCGATGGCCGGGGTGGCATAACTTGATTCGCCCAGCTGGATTCGGTGCAGGACCTCGAACCGGTCACCCGCCGCCAGGACGAAGACTTCGCCCGTCTTTGAGATATTGACCAGGCGGCCCTGGACCCAGACGGGCGACGCATAGAATTCCGCCTCGACCCGCTCGCGCCAGATCAATTGGCCGGTCGCCACCTCGAAGCACGACACGACGCCGTCGTCACACCACAGATACAAGCGACCGTCCTTGACCAGCGGCGTGGGGACCATGGGCAGACTGCGGGTGATCTCGTAGGCCAACGCGGGCGCGGTTGGCGGCACGGAAGAACCCGGACGCACCGCGATGCAGCGGGTTCCGCGGATCCCCGCTCCGTGGCCTGCGATCACCAGGCCCGGCGCCAGGACCGGGGAGATTACCGCCCGGTCCAAGAACGGCTGGCCGAATTCCCAATTGACCTTGCCGGTGGCCGGATCGAGCGACAAGATGCCGTGGGCGGTATACGAGAAGATCAACTGCGGGCGGTCGCCGTCCGCCTGGTAGACGCAGGGCGTCGAGTAGCCCGCCAGATGCGTCTTGGTCTCCGTCTGCCAACGGGTCTGGCCGCTGGCTCGCTCGACGGCGATGATGAAGCTGCGACCGGCCGGATTCGGCCCGTCCTTCCGACGCCCCGGGCTGACTTCCATGTCCTCCTGGTCGTTGGCCAGCACCACCAGATCCTCGACCAGGATCGGCGACGAGCCGCTGCCTTGCAGGGAAATCAAGGGCCCCAGGTCACGCCGCCACACCACTTGGCCTGCCAAGTCCAAGGCCAGCAGCAGGACCGCTTCGGGCGTCGTCCAAGTGACCACGACTCCGTTGGCGTCCGCCGCCGGCGTCGCCGTGGCGTACGAATTGTCTCGATGCTGGCCGTAGGTTCTTGAAGGCTCCTCGTGTTTCCACAGCACCCGGCCTGTTGCGGTGTCAAGGCACAGCACGGTCCGCAAGGCCGAGCCCGGGTCGCCACAGGTGATGTAGATCCGCGGGCCGCAGATCACCGGCGAAGAATGGCCGGGGCCGGGCAAGCGGACCATCCAGTTGTAGTCCTGCTCCGTCCAGCGGACGGGCACCGTCTCGGCCTCGCTGATCCCCGTGCCGTTGGGACCGCGAAACCGCGTCCAGTCCGACTCGCCGGCGGCGGCGGGCAAGGCGCCCGGCAGACTGGCGGCGATCAGGATCAAGCTGCGACAGATCATCATCACGGGGTACCTTTCGCTTGCGGGGCGATCCAGAGTCCACGCCCCGCGACGGGTTTACTTACCAAACAGCTCCGTCCAATGTTTGCCGCTGCGGCCCACGCCGACGCGGGCGTGATCGCCGAGCATATTGCGGTGGTGGCCGGGACTGTGCCACCACATCTCGTTCGCCACGGCGCCGTCGATACAGCCCATGGCGATGTTCTCGCCGGATGCGGACGTGCCGGCCAGCCGAGCACGATCCCAAGGCGTGGCCTTGCCCGGCACCGGCGAATCGTGGCTGAAAAAGCTCAGCCGCTCCATGTCGGCCGAATGCCCGCGGGCGGCGGTGGTCAGCCCGAGATCGATCTGCAGCGGGCGCAGCCCCAGCAGATTGCGCGTCAGATTCAGGTCCAGCACACAGCGTGCCTCCTCGGGATCCAGCCGGTTGGCCAGTTGGGTATTGAACCCCAAGACGCTGCGCGTGCCAGCATTCATGGGCAGTGCCAACGCGACGGCGATTTCCTCCTCCTTGGCCAGATACTCGTCAAATGACGGCACCTGGACTTCGCGGGCGCCCAGCGTGTCGGCAGCCGCGTTCCGCGCTGCCTCGCTGGGTGGTTCGCCGTCTTGCAGCAGACCGCGACCGCATTGCTGCCACTGCGCGCCCAGCACCTTCAACGCCTCGCGCCGAGGCGTCAAAGCGGGATGCCCTTTCAGGATTTCTTCCCGATCGATCAGGATCAGCGTCTTGAGTCGCGCCAACGCGGGGTCGCTCACGGAAACGATCATCTCCTTGGTCAGGTTCTCGTTCCGCGACTGCTGCAGGACGCGAGTCCGCAGTTCGACGATCTCCTGCAGAGGGGCTTCGTCCGTCCGTTTGGCGACAACCTCTGCAGCCGCTTTCAAGAACAGGCCCCGATAGTCCGCCAGCTGCTTGCTCAATTCCTTGTTGACGATCTCCAGCAGATTCTTGACCGCCGCCGGGCCGAGTTGGGCGGCCCGAGCGATCACTTCCAGGCGTCTGGTCGGATCGGAGCGAACCTGGCGAAACTCGTTCATCAAGCTCGCGATCTGCTGCAGTTGCTCGCTGGAAAGTGCCGCTGGCCGCGGTTCGCCAGCGGGCAGCGTGTCGGCCAGCCAAACCAAGCCGGCCAGCACGAGCAGTGTCCCCCACGGAAACGCCCCAGTTGTCTTGTCTCGCTTCATCCGCTTGCCCTTGAAACACCCGTTGGGCCAACGCAGTCCAGTGAAGAGGGAACCGGCCGCGCAGGCTTCGGGGCATGATACACCGCCTGGCCGAGCCCGGGTAGCATGGCTCGCCCCACGCGTCCCGTTTCGTTTTCCCGCCGTTGCATCCCGCTGCCACGTGGCGCATGATGTGCACTTCCGTTTTCGAGGTACGCGACCCGAAAGGTGCAAGGCATGAAGTATCTATGCTTTCTGATGGGCGTCATGGCGGCAACCGCGGGGTCGGCGGCAGATCAAGTCGATCCGCGGGTGCGGACTCTGGTGATGCCGACGCGGATCGTCTGGGTGTCGGAGAACAACGCTCAGGCGACGGTGGCCAATGCGGAACTCCTGCTGAAGGACAAGTACGGCCAGGTTCCGGAAGGGCTCTTCCTGGCGGGTTCGGGCTGTCGCCTGGAGAACAAGGGGGCCCCGGCCTCGGTGCTGGTGGACTTCGGCCGCGAATTGCACGGCGGCGTGCAACTGGCTTCGGGCGGACCGAGCGGGCGGGATGTCAAGGTCCGCGTGCGATTCGGCGAGTCGGTCTCGGAGGCGATGGCTGAGCTGGGCGAACGGGGGGCGTGCAATGACCACGCGATCCGCGACGGGGTGATCGACTTGCCGTGGC
Organism: uncultured Planctomycetaceae bacterium; assembly: GCA_903927685.1. The sequence continues at coordinate 3,229 of CAIYOB010000586.1, read as the reverse complement.
TTGGCACCCGGGAAATCGGCAACTCCGGGTTCCGCTTTGCCCGCGTGGATCTGGTCTCGGCGGGCGTGTTGAGCCTGGAGTCCGTCCGCGCCGTCTCGCTGATGCGGCCCCTGCCGCAGTTGGGCTCGTTCCGCTGTGACGACCCGCGGCTGAACCAGATCTGGGAAACGGCTGCCCGCACGCTGCACTTGTGCTGCCAGGAGTACATCTGGGACGGCATCAAACGCGACCGGCTGGTCTGGATGGGCGACATGCACCCCGAAGTCATGTCGCTGATGGCCGTGTTCGGCCAACAGGATGTGCTGACCGATTCGCTCGACTACATGCGCAAGACCACACCGGCCGACAAGTGGATGAATGGCATGCCACCCTACACGTTGTGGTGGATTCGCTGCCAGCACGACTGGTATCGCTACACGGGCGATCTCGCTTACCTGCAGTCCCAGCACGAATACCTGCGAGCCTTGTTCGCGAATCTGCCGAAGTACATCGATGCGGAGAACCGCTGCACGCTAGAGGGGTTCCTGGACTGGCCCAGCCAGAGCAACCGCAAGGCCGTTGCGGCCGGCATGCAAGCCTTGATGCTGATGGCGTTCGAGGACGGCGCGCGGATCGCCGTGGCCTTGGGCGATGCGGAATTGGAGTCGCGCTGCCAGGCCGGAGCAACGCGACTGCGGCAATACCAGCCGGCGCCGGAAGGCAGCAAGCAAGTGGCGGCTCTGCTGGCCTTGTCCGGCTTGGCCGACGCGAGAACGATGCACGACCAGGTGTTGGCCAAGGACGGCGTCAGGGGCGTGTCGACGTTTTACGGCTACTACATGCTGGAAGCGATGGCCAAAGCAGGGGACGTCCAGCGTGGGATGGATACCGTGCGCGACTATTGGGGTGGAATGCTCGACATGGGCGCGACCAGCTTTTGGGAGGATTTCAACATCGAATGGACGGAAAACGCGTTCCGGATTGATCAACTGCCGGTGCCGGGCGAGAAGGACATCCACGGGGACTTTGGAGACTACTGCTACAAGGGTTTCCGTCACAGCTTGTGCCACGGCTGGTCGTCCGGGCCGGCCCCGTGGCTGATCGCCCACGTGCTGGGCATCCAAGTCGCCGACGTGGGCTGTCGGACGGTGGATGTCAAGCCGTTTCTCGGCGACCTGAAATGGGCCGAGGGCAGCTTTCCGACTCCGTTGGGTGTAGTCAAGGTGCGTCACGAGCGGCACGCGGACGGGAGCATCAAGAGCGAGATCGCCGCACCGGATGGCGTGAAGATCGTCCGTCCCTAGCGCGTTGTCCAGGCTAAATGTTGGGGTCCTGGGGTCGAGTGCAGCGAGCCCCCAGTGGCAATGACTGGGGGCTCGCCACTCGTACCTCGTGGCTCGACCCCAGCCACGCAACCCCAATTCTTCGCTTGGACAACGCACTAGACTGGCGGGACGCCAGCGGTCGGGCAGGGCGTCGAATTCGAATTGCAGACCGTCGCCGGTCGAGTGGACCACCAGCGTCGCCCATTGCCCATCCGGCAGTTCCAGGACCGCACGCCGTGGCGCCGCACTGGCATCTGCCAGGGACTGCGTGGCCTCCTGCCAATGGAGCCGCGACCAGACCGAGCGATCCAAAGCGGCGAACATCCCCTCGATCACCGCCAGCGTCTCGGCTGAGGGCTCGTCGGCCGCCTGGAACTCGTCGCACCACGTAGCGGCCTGAGGATCCGTGTCCCGAGCGTCCTCGATCCGCTGCCGTTCTTCCGGGTCCGAGATATCCTCCCGAGATCTCCTCCTGGACATAACGTTCAATCTCGTCGCGAGTTATACTCATGGCGAAGTCTCCGATGTCAGGTGCGTCTACCAAGATAAGGCAGTCCGGAGTCCGTTGTCCGACGATCGGGGAAGATTTCTGTGCGCCCCGATGCGTTGCGTCGTTATTCTCTTGGCGAACTGAAAAACATCGCCCTCGTTTAACGGCAGGCCGGAGGCGCCTGCGTGTTTGAAGAGCGAGGCGCCGGCGGGGCCGGGATGCCGACGCCTGCGGCTTGCCGTTATACGAGGGTGGGCTGCGACGTTTGCCGAGATCCCTGTTCGGCCCTTAGCCGCTGCGTGTGTTGTCCGCTCGTGTCAGGAGCCGTTTCCCGTGAGCAATCTCCCGCCGGCCAATTCGAAGACGTTGAGTCTGGACGCGCTGGTCGCGTTGAACGACGAACTGGCGGCGATCGTGCGGGCCGGAGTGCCATTGGACCAGGGGCTGACCGAACTGGCGCACGACCTGCCGGGGCGGATGGGGACGGTCGCCAAGCGGCTGGGCGATCGGCTGGCCGCGGGCGAAAGCCTGGATCAGGCGGTCAGCGGCGAAGATGCCGCCTTGCCGCCGGTATGGCGAGCTGTTGTCATCGCCGGGCTGCGTTCGGGTCGATTGGCGGTGGCTCTCGAGGGGCTGTCAATAACCGGACGCCGGATCGGCGAGATGCGGCGGGCGGTGGGCCTGGCGCTGGTTTACCCGCTGGTCGTGGCCGCGATTGCCTATGGGCTGTTCCTGTTCACGGCCATCAAGCTGGCACCGGTGATGCTGTATGCGTTTGAGGACCTGACGGCTTGGAGCGAACCGGTTCTGGCAAAGTTGGTCTGGCTCGGGCAAACCGCCGACAAGTGGGCAATCTGGCCGCCGTTGCTGGTCGTGATTGGATTAGTTGTCGGTTGGAGTCGGGCAGGTCGAGTCGCCTGGCAGACGGACCGCGGCACGCCGCGGCTGTGGCCGGGCATTGGCCGCCTGGTGCAAGAAGGCCGGCTGGCCACCTTTTCCGAAGTCCTGGCCCTGCTGGTGCGGCAGCAGGTTCCGCTGGACCAGGCAATTGCCTTGGCGGCCGATGCCAGTGGTGATCGCGGCCTGCAGGCGGCGGCTGGGGCGATGGCGGAGACCCTGCGACGCGGTGGCGAAATCGCGAACGGCGGAGACCCTGTGGGCTTGCTTCCCCCGCTGGTCGCTTGGCTGTTGACCGCCGGCGCGCCCACCGAAAAACTAAGCGAGACCCTGTCGCTCACGGCCGCGACGTATCGTCAGCGGGCCGAGCGGACGGTGGATTGGGCTCTGTTGTACTTGCCGATTCTATTGACCGCAGGCGTGGGCGGCACCGCGACTTTGATTCAAGCCCTGGCCATCTTCTTGCCGCTAACTCGCCTCTGGTTTCGCCTGGGCATGGGGTAGACGCCGAATCAGTGACGAATGACGAATGACCAGT
>CAIYOB010000585.1 GCA_903927685.1 uncultured Planctomycetaceae bacterium | reverse complement strand
CGCGGGTGAATTGGGTGCGGCCTTCAGCTTCGACGCCAAGAAGTGGCTCAAGCCGGGATGCGGGAACCGCATCGCCGTCCGGGTCAGGCATTCCGTCGGACTCGGAGGCATCCTGCAGCCGGCCATGCTGGTCGCGACCGACGACGAGTGCTCGACCGGCCAGTTGGACAGGTTCAGGTACTAGCACCCAGCGGGATTCTGGTCGTTTCCAGTGTGGTCCAAGAGGTCGCACTACGGGAAGTCATCTCAACGCCGCGTATCGGCAGTCGATGTTGTTCGTTGCCTCTCCCGTCCGGGTCAGGGAACCACGGGCGGTTGGTCGTCCTTGGTGTAGAACTTGGTGATATCCAAGCCTTGACGGGCTTCTTCTTCCAACAGCTTGATGCGGACTTCCATTCGTTCCAGTCGCCGGAGGATCAGCGGGATTTGCTCCTTCGCCTCATCGGGGCGTTTGATCCGGGGCGCCGTCGGATAGCCCAGGTGTCGCTGCAGGGCGGCGAACAGGTACATCGGGTCCTTCTGGCGATTCGCCCAGGCGATCTTACCTTCCTTTTCGCCGAACAAGACAGGTTTCTCCGGGACCGCGGGCTCGCCGGAATGGCGCGCCCGCCGCCGGAGATACTCTTCGCTGCGGACGAAGATCAAATCGGCAAAGTCCACGACCCCGATCTGACTGCGGACCGTCTGGATCCAATCCCGCCAGTCGCCGTCGTACATCGGGTCGGCCGACATCGCATCCAGGCCGCGGTCGTAACGCAGGCGATTCCGGCACAGCGTCTCGAACTGGTACATGAACAGCCCTTCGCGCGTCGGCCGTTCCGCCAGATACGCGGCTTGGTGGCGGAGGATTTCGATGGCGACGCGCATGTCGAACCGGCCCTGTTCGTCTTCCGCCGCCGCAATGACGTAGGTCTGATACGGCGAAAAGTAGTGCGCCAGGCGGCGCATCGCCGTCGACATCACCCCGCTGTGCCGCAGTTCGGCCAGCAGAAAGTCGACGGCCATCGGCAGCTTGGTGGTGGCCAGCAGTTCGTGGCGGATCTGCTCCAGCAAATCCTGCAGCGGGAAGTTCTCCGGCAACCGCTCGCTCAACATGCGGAACAGATAGGCTTGTTCGACGTACTCTTCGCGTTCGAGCATGGCGGAGTCCGGGTACCAGCAGGGAATCACAGCTTTTCACCGCACGGGACGTAGCGGGATTGAGCCCAAGCCCTATAATACCGGGATTCACGTCCTTGGATAGCATGCCATGATGAAACCCGACCAGTCCGCCGATTCCCCGTCGTTTTCCAGCGTCCCTGCCGCCGTCGAGGCGATCGCACGCGGGGGGGTGATCATCGTTGTCGATGCGGAAGACCGGGAGAATGAGGGCGATTTCATCTGCGCCGCAGACAAGGCGACCCCGGAGGCCGTGAATTTCATGCTCCGCGGACGCGGCCAGTTCTGTGTGCCCGTGCTGCCGGACGTCTGCGAACGGCTGGAACTGTCGCCGCTGGTCGCCGCCAATACATCGCCGCTGAAGACCGGCTTCATGACGCCCCTCGATCACCGTTCGGTCAAGACGGGGATCACGGCCCGCGAACGGTCGCGGACGGTACGGGCCATGGTGGATCCCGACACACGGGCCGCCGATTTCGTGCGTCCGGGCCACGTCCACCCGTTGCTGGCCAAGGAAGGCGGCGTGCTGCGGCGGGCAGGGCATACCGAAGCGGCCGTGGATCTGGCCCGCATGGCGGGGCTCACTCCGGCTGGCGTGCTGTGCGAAATCCTGGACGAAGTCGGGGATCGAGCGTCGCGCGAAAGCCTGTTCGAATTGGCGCGGACCCAGCACCTGGAGATCATCTCGATCGAACAACTGATCGCGCACCGCCGCGTCACCGAGAAACTGGTCAGCCGCTGTGCGGAAGCCAATCTGCCGACGCGTTTCGGCCACTTCCGGGTCATCGTCTACGACGTCAAGTATGAAACGCAGCAACCGGTGGCCTTGCTGATGGGCCAGCCCGAGCGACTGGCCGCCCCGCTGGTGCGGATCCATTCCAGCTGTTTCACCGGCGATCTGCTGTGCTCGCTGCGGTGCGACTGTGGCGAGCAATTCCAGATGGCGCTCGACATGATCGGCCGCGAAGGGGCGGGTGTACTCGTCTATCTGCCGCAAGAGGGCCGAGGCATCGGACTGGCCGAGAAAATCAAAGCCTATGCCTTGCAGGAGCAGGGCCTGGACACCGTCGAGGCCAATGTGGCCTTGGGGTATCAGGCCGACATGCGGGATTACGGAATCGGCCTGCAGATCCTCAAGGACCTGGGCTTACAGCGCGTCCGCTTGTTGACCAACAACCCCAAGAAAACCGACGCCTTTATCTACGGCGGTTTCGAGATCGATGTCGTCGACCAGGTCCCCATCCTGCCGCCAGCCAACGAGTACAACGCGAATTACCTGGCGACAAAACGGGACAAACTGGGGCATTGCCTGCCCGACGACCTCGGTGGCTCCGGCCACTAACTCCCTCGATCGTAGCTCGGGTAGCCGTCCGGGCTGCTCATCATGTCCCCACCTCCCATGCCGGGCGGCATCATTCCGCCCGCAGCCGGTGACGGACTGTCTTCCATAAACAGCAGCCGGCGGAACTCCTCGGCATCATCCACCTCGTTGCAGACGATCAGGCGGCCATCGCCGTCCACGACCAGATATTCGCCGGGCACCGGCAACGGCTTTTCCTCCTTGGTGGTCTTGTCCACGTCCAGCAGCAGCGACTCACCGCCACGCAGATCGGCCACGAACGCTTCCGTGTCGAAGTTGAATTCTGCGATCGTCTTGATCTGCAGCGTCAGGGGCTGCAGCACGTCGGCTTTGTCCGTAAAGTCCAGGAATGCCCCACGAAGGACTTCCCGCTCGGCGGGAACCTCTGTCGCGCGCCGCGGGTCCCAGACCACCGTCACCACCTTGCCCTTGGCCTCTTCGATTTCCACGCTCGGGCCGGCTGCGGAGAGTCTGGTCGAGCGAGCCCCGGTCGCGCCGCCGCCCGCGAAATACTCCGGAGCGACCACGGCCACGACGTTGCTGGGATCGCTCCACTCCGTCTGCAACCAGTAAGTTCGCCGGGGCTTGCCGCTGGCCTTCTGGTACTCGTCGTCGGCCGCATTCACCTTGGCCAATCGGTCGACCACGGCCTGGTCCAGGATCCGCGGATTCGGTTCGGCCGTCTTGTCCAACGGGCGATTTGGGTCTTCCATCATCACGCGGACCCGGTAGCGGTATGACTTGCCAACTTGGGCTGTGAAATCAAAGAAGCGAATCATCTTGTACTTGACGATCGGCTGCTTGACGCCCATTCCCGGCGTGCCCGCCATGCCATAGCCACCCATGCCGGGTGCGCCGGGCATCGAGCCTTCGGAGCCATACATCCCGCCCCCGTACATGCCGCCGCCGGGCATCGAGCCTTCGGAGCCGTACATCCCGCCCCCGGACATGCCACCCCCGTACATCCCGCCTGTCGAACCCATGTCGGAGCCGCCGCCGGGATACCCGCCACCCATGCCCGCCATGCCGTAGCCACCCATGCTGCCCATGCCTCCCATGCCGGGTGCGCCGGCCGCTGGTATCCTCGGGAGACCTGCGGTGAAATCATCCGAAGGCTTCGGCCCGGCGGCCGCCTCTTCGCCGCCTTCCGTCTTGGCTTGTTCCTCGGCGCCCGGTTGGGCCATCGCCAAGTTCATCTGCAGCTTCCTCTTGGGAACTTCGCTGTGTAGGGCCAGCGAGTCGTAGGGATGCAGCAGGATGGGCGGAATCGGCATCGTCAAACTGGGAAGCAAATAGGTTTCGTCGGCCACCTCGGGGGGGAAACCCGCGTAGTTCTTCCCAGCCCATTCGACGGCAAACGAAGTATTGCTGATCGTCTGCCATTCCAGTGGGGCATTCGGATCATCCGAGACTTCGGCCCGCTCGGCGACGTACAGCAGGTACTTGGGGATGTCGTGCATGGGGCTGTAGCCGGTCGCATTGGCCAACGCCCGTTCGTATTCTTCCCACTGCTTCTCGAAGGGCACCAAGGCTTTGACTGCGACCAGGGCATAGGATTTGGCGGCCACGCCTGGGGTTCCCATTCCGCCGCCCATTCCCATCGTGGGCCGGAATCCCTTGCTCAGATAATGGCTCATGTAGAACTGGCCCAGCATGCGCCGACTGCCGGGCATCCCTGGCATTCCCGGCATCCCCATCCCAGAGCCCATCTCACTGCCGGATTCGGTCGTGGGCATGGGCATTTCGCTTCCCATACCCATGCCTCCCATGCTGCCCATGCCGTACATCATGCCCATATCCGACCCGCCGCCTTCGCCCATCATTTCCGGTGAGCTTCCGTACATTCCGCCCCGCGGCTTCTTCTTCGCCGGCTTGGGCTTGGGCTTCTCCTTCGGCTTCTCCACCGCGTCTTTGTCGCCCGTCCAGGCTTCATCGGGTTTCGTGGTTCGGACCATCACGGCGTAGACACCGGCTTCTGCTTCCACGTCGGTTGGGGCGTACAATTCCGGATCCAGACGCTTCTGCAGACGCGGAATCAAGTCCTTGATCCAGGGCGTTGTTCCGCGGTAGGACGCATCGTCGACCGGCTGCCTGGCGGTTCCAGCCAAGGCCGGATAGTTGAGGACCTTTCCCTGTCGCTCCGGTGCCAATGCTGCCCAGGGGTTCCCCGTCTGCAGGGAGGTCAAAGCGGCTGCCGCATTGCCTTTCAGGCTGCTGGGACTTTCACCTTGCTGAATGGTCTCCTGAGTCGCGCTGGAGTAGATGAACGCGGCAACCAGCAGCAACACCACGCCGAAAATGCCCTTCTCGGCGTGCTGGACGATAAAGCCCTTTAAGCCACCCTTGCCGAAACTCAACTTGAACTTCATTGTCTTATCTCCAGACCTCAAGCCGTCCCTGCGTCCAATCGTGCCGTCCTGCTGTACGTCCGCCCTGCCCTAGCTTGCTGCCGCCGCGACCGCCGTTGCCGGCGGAACCGTTCCCGTCAGCGCCGGTTGCTGCGACTCCAGCCCCAGTTTCTTCTCGTCCACGGGATTGTAGATGTAGATAATCCCGTAGATCTCCACCGGCACGTCATGCTGGGAAGTCACCGCGATATCGGTGCGGTCTTTGATAGGCTGGCCCTGGCCCATGCCGTAGCCTCCCATCCCCTCTCCGCCCATGCCGTAGCCGCCCCCCATGCCAGAGCCGCCACCCATACCGTAACCGCCGCCCATGCCGGAACCGCCCGCTTCCGATCCATAGCCCGGCGGAGTATACCCGCCCCCGGCCATGTCCGGCGACTGACCATAGCCGCCCATCCCCATTCCCATGCCACCCATGCCCATTCCCATGCCGCCCATGCCCATGCCCATGCCGCCACTGGGCATCATGCTGCCCATGTCGGACTCGCCGCCATAGCCGCCGCCACCGCCGCCGCCCATCATGCCATAGCCACCGCCGCCGCCGCCCATCATGTCCATGCCACCGCCGGCATCCTTGCCGCGGTTGATGCGCACCTGACGGACCTCGACGGGCAGCGCCGAGTTGCCGAGTTGCGCCAACAGACGCGGCAGTTTGCGGATGTCCACCACAAGTCGCATCCGAACAGGCATTCGCTTGGCCACCACCAGGAACGCATCCGCGGGCGTCGGCGAACGCAAGGCCGTCCGCAGCGTTTCCGCTTTCAACGCCTGATACTGATTGTCCACGTACCGGCCTTCCGCCGGATCAGGCGAACGAGCCATTCCTCCCATTCCTCCCATGTCGCCCATGCTTCCCGCCGAGCCCATGTCGGAGCCACTTTCCATGGTCGGCATGGGCATGTCACCGCCCGCCGACCCTCCTCCGGATCCCTCGGACATGTAGTTGCTACCCATGTCACCCATACTGCCCATCATTCCGCTGCCCATGCCGCCACCACCTCCCAAGCGGATAACCTGTCCGCTTCGCGGCGGCGCATGGCGGCCGATTAGGATGGTCTCGATGTTCTTGACCACGGCTTCGTGCCGAGACTCGATCTGGCCGTTCGTATTACGGATGATGTACATCAAGGCGGTCAGAACCCACAAATCCTCCTGTGCGTACAGGACTTGCAGCGTGGTCGGCGATTGGTCTTGTTGACTTGACCAGTCGAAGTGCATTCCGACGAGACGGGCCTGGTCCGCGCCATCCCAAAGCACCAGCGGCGGCTTCTGCAGAGCAAGCTTCTGGGCTTCTTCCTGCGACATCGTCGTCGCGCCGCCCATCATGCCCATGCCCCCGGTGGGGTTCCTGCCGACTTGCCAGATGGTACCCGGGATTTCGGCCAAACGCGGCAGGAGATTTCGGGCATAATCCCGGTAGCGTCGACGGAAGTCGACGTTCAGTTCCTGGTTGGCCGGCGTCGGGAAATCGATTTTGGCTTCGATCGGTTTCAGCGGCCGGACGGCCGACACGAAGTCCTCTTTCAGATCCATCGGCCAACGCAAGATCGCATCCTGCTGGGCGTAATGCAGTTGCCAGGCTTGGACGACCAGCTTGAGCGTGTTGTCCAGCAGTTTGTCCATCTCCTGGTGGGATTTCTCGTTGGGCGGGTCTTTCTTGCTTTGCAGCCCTTTGACGGCCGTGAACTTCCCTTTGATGTCCCCCTGGTTCTTCTCGAACTCCTTGTGCAGCGTCTGCCGCGCAAGAAACCAACTGGTCATACTACCGGCGAGGATCAGGAAGCAACCGATCCAGAAACCGTACTTGGCCGCCCCGCGGGCGATCGCTTTCATTTGGTCCATGACATTAACCTCCCGTGTTGGCCGCGGCCACCTTGTTGTCCGGCACCGCCGTTTTCGGCTGCTCGGGCTGGGGTTGGTCAGCCGGCGGCTGGTCCGACGGCTGTTCGGCTTGAGGCTGTTGCCGACTTCGCAAGCGTTCGGTCAGCAGCTTTTCCTGCCAGCAGAATTGCAGAACAAACGTGTATTTGGGAGCCGCAAAGAATGGTGGTTCCGGCGGCTCTTCCTTTTCCTTCTTCGCCTCCTTGCCCGCTCCCGGCTTCGCGGCGGGGCCAGCCGCTCCCGGCATGGCCGGCGCCATTCCGGGCATCATCCCGGCGCCGCCCATCATCCCCGGCATTCCGGGCATGGCTCCTGCGCCAGAGCCGGGCATCTGGGGATTGCCCACGAAATAGGGATTAGGAATTGTGTTGTTTTGGTCGATCGGCGGATCGACGGTCAAGACGGTAAAACCAACTCCCAATTCGGCCATCGTGAACCGCGTCGGGGGCAGGCCCGGCCCGGCCGGCAACTCGACCGTCTGCTCGCGCAGGTTCTTCAAGAATGTGTCGCGGACATGGGTGCCGCCCCAGGTCAGGATGTCGGCGTTGAAGAAGTGATGGCCCTTGATCTCGATCACCCAACCGGGCCCTTCGGGACCGGTGACTTCCTCGGTTCCGCCGCTGCCCTCGGTGGTCGCCGCCGTGCCGGCCGCGGGCGTCGCAGGCGTGGCGGCAGCGGTGGCAGACGCCGTGCCGGAAGCCGCGTCGGCGGCGGGCGGCAGGCCCGCGGCAGGCGCGGGCGGCAAGCCCGCTGCGGGAGCGGGAGCCGCAGGGGCGGATCCCGGAGCCGCAGGGGCGGCTGGAGCAGATCCCGGAGCCGCGGCAGCCGGAGTTCCGGCGTCGGCGGCCGGCGCACCCAGCGGCGGAACGGCGCCCGGGGCCGCTGGCGGAGCCGGAGTCCCCGGCAAGCGTGCCAGCTCTTCAAGGTACTTCTTCTTGATCGGCTCGGTGAACCAGGTCTTCAAGTCCGGGAAGTACTGGGACTCGATGTATTCGATATGGATGTCTTTCCGTTGCGCGATGGGAATCGTTTTCGGATCGGGCACCTGGCCGCCGACCGCTTCATCCTTTGGCAAGGCTTCGTTAATCGCTTTGAGAATCTCCATCCAGAGCAAGCGGCGATCCGAATTGCCGGACAGTTCCTTGCCCAGTGCGACTAACTCGTCCAGCCTGTCAACTCGGGACTTGTCCTGCTGTTCATTCGAGGTGTACTGGCCGGAGACGGTGTCGACCTCCTTCATGGCCGCTTCCCAGGTCACCCCGTCCTGGGCTCGCTGCGGGTGGACCTGGTACCAGGCGTTGTACTCGAAGAAAAAGTTGACCGCAAACGCCAGCATCAGTCCGGAGGCGGTCGCCAAGGCCCACGGCTTCTTGGCCCGGATGATGCGTTCCGTCAGCATCTCCTTGGGCAGCAGATTCGTGTCGAACTTGGCCTGCCCCAGGCCCTGCAAGCACAGGCCATAGCAGACCGCAAAGGCGTGCATGTTGTCCTTGAACTGCGGCGAGGTCAGCACCGACTGACCGGACAGCCGAGCGGCCCACCGCTCGTGGTCCACATTGACCAGTTCGTAGCCGAGGTTCTTGGCCAGATACTGTTGCAGCCCGGGCAACTTGACGGCGTTGCCCAGCATGATCAGCCCGCCGATCTGGGCTTTGCGCTCGATATTCTGGAAGAACCCGACCGACCGCTGGACCTCGGTCAACAAGTCGTTGAACACGGGCCGCATCGCCTGAATCACCGACTTGGCGTCCTCCGCCTCGCGGACGTTCCGCTTCAAGTGTTCGGCCTTGGCAAACGTCAGCTTCAATTCCTTGGTCAGCTGTTTGGTAAAGTGATTGCCGCCGATCGGCATGTTGCGCTGCCAGATCCGGAAACCGTTGGTCACCACCAAGTCCGTCGTGTCGGTGCCCATGCTGATCACGACGAAGGATTCCGGCGGATTGTCGGCATCGTAGATATCCGCCGCCAGCGTGTCCGTCATCAGGCTATGCGCCACAAAGTTGTAGGTGGCGATCGGGCCCAACTGGACCACGTTGATCTCCATGTCGGCCGAGCGGTACGGTTCCAGGGCGTCGTACACCTGGTCGCGTTTCATCGCCACCAAGCCGACTTCGGCCTCCATCAGGAATCCGTCGACCTCGTTGGCGCCGCCCATCAGCTGGTAGTCCCAGATCACTTCTTCCAGCGGAAACGGGATCGCTTGCTTGGCCTCAAAGCGGACGATATCGGCCAGTTTTTTCATATCCACGGGAGGCGGCTCGAAGAACCGCACCAGCCCGTTTTGCCCGGGCACCGAGATGACAATGCGGTCGCCACGCACGTTATTCCGCTGCAGGAACTGGCTGATCGCCTCCTGAATCAGCTCTTTGGGATTGGCGTCGGGCTGGCTGAGGATCTTGGGGTGTTCGATGTAGTCAAACGCCGTCGCCACCAGGACTTGGTTGGCGCTGTCGTACTCGCATCGCAACGCTTTGAGCGCGCAGTGCCCGATGTCCAGACCCCACACGCCGGTTGTGGCCGCCATAAGCTATTCCTAAAGCAAAAGCAGAAGAAGAGTCGCCGCGTTGTTCGCGAAATCCGGACCAAATCCTCTGAGTTCAGTGTAATGACGCAAGTGAAAGGGTGTCAATCATTCCTGCCGGATCTTCGCCGGGAGGCCGCGGCAGCCCCGCTGGACGAATCTGTACCGCGGACGGGGCCATTTGAGCCCTCGACCGCCCGCCCCGCACAAGTTATCGTGTCTAGACGGCCTTGCGCGGGACCTTAACAACTTTATTCTACGAAACCATGATTTACCAGCAACTTATCGTTCTGTTGCCCTGCCACAGCCTCGAGGACTTCCCGACGCACCACGAAGGCAACGATGCCGCAGGACTGTTGGCGGCCTGGACCGCCCTGTGGCATCCGGCATTGATCGCCGATGCCGGCAAAATGCCCAGTTGGTACCGGGCGGACTCGCCGCCGGAGGATGTCGCGAAAAAACTGATTGTAGTGCCTGGTTTGAGCCAATCGCAACTCCCTACGGGATATCTGCAAAGGGCCGAGTCAGAGGCTGCCTGCCTGATTACCGCCCAACTGGACCGCTCCCGGATCGTCGAATCGGCCTTGAAACGACTCGAAACACCGGTCCCGCCCGCCGCACAGGACTTGATTGCTGATTTTCTAGCATTGGGTTACTGCTTTCTGCAAGTGGAACTCTTAACTCGAAAGCTGCGTTACTCCAGTAATCTCGACGAAATCCACTTCCAGAACCAAGCGGTGGCGGCCGCCACGGCCGTGATGCAAGGCAATGTGGACGAAGCCCGCTCGCGTCTGGCCGCCGCGTTCGACCTCCTGGCCGCCGAACGCGACCACTACTATCCGGGCGAAGCGTTTCTGCTGGACGTGACCATGCTGGCTCCTGCGACGCTGGGTGAAGCCCTCCGCGGCCAAGTGGACAAACCGAGCACCTGCAATCTGTTGTTGTCGGGTGAACTGCTGGCGGAAATGCAGGACAAGGAGCCGGCAACCCTGAAATCGCTCCAGGACGCGGTCCAAGCGGAACGCGTGGGACTGGTCGGCGGCGAGTACGGCGAGCGGCAGGGAGCTTTGGTGTCGTGCGAGACCCTGCTCGCCCAGTTGCGACATGGGCTGGATGCGCATCAGAAAATGTTCGGCCGCCGACCCAAGGTCTTCGGTCGCCGCCGGTATGGACTCACGCCGTGTCTGCCCCAAATCCTGACCAAGCTCGGGTTTGACGCCGCCCTGCACGCCACGTTCGAGGAAGGCGTGGTTCCGGAGGGCTCCCAAGTCAAAGTGCGCTGGGAAGGCTGCGACGGGACGCCGATTACGGCAATTGCCCGGGTTCCGCTGGACGCCGCGAAGCCCCAGACGTTCCTGAACCTGGGGGTCAAGCTGGGCGAATCGATGGATATGGACCACATCGCCACGGTCTGTCTGGCCCATTGGCCCGGCACGCCCAGTCCCTGGTACGAGGATCTGCGGCGGATCGCCGGCTACGGTTCGGCGCTGGGCCGGTTCATCACGCTGGAGGAATACTTCCGCACCACGGACTATCCCGTCCACCAGGACCGCTTCACGTACGACCAATACAAGTCGCCCTACCTGCGCCAGATGGTCACCGGCCAGCAGCCCGATCCCATTTCCACCGTGGTCCGGTATTGGCGTCGCCGAGCGGCCGCCGAAGCCGCCCAGACGCTCGACACGTTGGCAACCCTGGCGGCCGGAAAAGACCTCACCGCGGCGGCGGGGCCGTCCGCTCCTGCCGCTGACAGCCCGCAGTGCCTGTTGGCGGAAATCGACGTGAACCAGGGAACCGCTGCAGCAAGGGACTTGGATGCCGCGGTGGCGGAGGCTCGGCAGCGGGCCGCCCAGCGTCTGGCCGAAGCCCTGCCGCGGAGCGAATCCGCCGCGGAGTCCGGCTACCTGGTCGCCAACCCGCACTCGTTCGTGCGGCGAGTCGGCCTGGAATTCGACCGTTTGCAGGGGCTTCCGGCGATCGCCCGGCCGATCTACTCAGCCGCCCCGGCGGGACGAGGCGTCCAGGTCGTGGTGGACGTGCCGCCGCTGGGGTTCGCCTGGGTCGCGCCGGCGCCGACAGCGGCCAAGGCTCCGGCCAAGAAACCGACGGCGACGCTGGCGGACGTGTGCGTGCTGCGGAACGAGGTTTTTGAAGCCCACATCGATCCGGCCACGGGCGGACTGCGGGCGATCCACGAGTACGACGCGCGGCGTAATCGCCTGTCCCAGCAATTGGCCGTCGGACTGGGCGAGCAACGCGGTTCGAAACGCGACCAGGACAAGGTCGGCACCGCCGCCGATCCGCTGGCCTCAGTCATGGCTGCCGACTCGATCGAGACCACCATTGCGACCGAGACCCTGGGCGAAATCGTGGCCCGCGGTCGGCTGCTCGATCGCCAAGGCCGACCGTTGGCCAAATACCAACAGACCTATCGGTTGTGGCGTGGCAGTCGCGTGCTGCTGCTGGACATCGAGTTGCAGCCGGAGCACGCCTGCGCCGCGGATCCGTGGAATTCGTACTACGCCGCCCGGTTTGCCTGGGCCAACGAAGCGGCCGAGCTGCATCGGGGCGTCAACCTGGGGCGGCACCCTGCCAAGGGCAAGCGATTCGAGGCGCCGCTGTACGTGGACGTCGACAACGTCGGCATCCGCACCACGATCCTGACCGGCGGCCTGGCGTTTCATCGCCGCTACGGACTGCGGATGCTGGACACGCTGTTGATTGTCGCCGGAGAGCGCTGCCGCCGGTTCCAGTTAGGGATTGGCGTCGAGTTGAAGAACCCGCTGCACGACGCGCTGCAACTGCTCGCGCCGCCGCCGGTCGTGGCCCAGACGGCTGCGCCGCCCAAGCCCGCCAGTTCCAGCTGGCTGTTCCACGTGGACGCCCGGAATGTGACGGCCACGCATTGGGACTTGGTAGCGGACGGAACGCGGCCGGTGGGCTTTCGCGTCCGGTTGCTGGAGACGCAAGGCCGACCGGCCAAGGTGGGGTTGCAGGCCTTTCGCCCGGTCGCTTCCGCCCGGAAACGGAACTTCCAAGGCGACATGCTGTCCGAATGCCCGATCGACAACGGCGCGGTCCAGCTGCAAATGTCCGCGCACGAGTGGCTCGAACTCGAAGCCCGTTGGTGAGCACGAGGGATTCCCGTGGAACTGGACGACGAGATCTGCCTCTGTTTTCACGTCACCCGGCGCAAGCTGTTGAGCTTTCTGCGCGTCCGGCGGCCGCGGCGGGCGAGCCAGCTGAGCGAGTGCTTCGGCGCCGGCACGGGCTGCGGCTGGTGCCGGCCGTTCCTCTGCCAGCTGTTTGCCGAGAGGAGCGGAGCGGAGCCGGCCGCCGAACCGCTGCCCGGGCGGGACGAGTACGCCCGGCAGCGGGCGGAGTACATTCAGGACGGCCAGGGGACGCCGCCTCCGGAGAGTGCGCATGGCCACTGACCCGCTGTGTTGGATCGACGACGAACTGGCGGCGCTCGACGCCGCCGGCCTGCGTCGGCGACGGCTGGTGCGCACCGGTCCGCAGGGCGCGCCGACGATCCGCTGGGGCGGCCGGGAACTGGTCAACTTCGGCTCGAACGACTACCTGGGCCTGGCTGCCTGTTGCCATCACGCCGTCCTGCAGACGATCGAGCAGACCGGCTGGGGCAGCGGCGCCAGCCCGTTGGTCACGGGGCGCGGCGCCGCGCACGAGGCGTTGGAACAAGCCCTGGCTCGCTTCGAGGGTACCGCCGCGGCGCTGCTGTTCGCCTCGGGCTATGCCGCGAACCTGGGGACGATCGCAGCGCTGGTCGGCAAAGGCGACGCGGTGTATTGCGATGCCAAGAACCACGCCAGCATCATCGATGGCTGCCGCCTGTCCGGCGCGCGCCTGGAGGTCTATCCCCACGGCGACGTCGATTTTCTGCGGCGGCGTCTGGCCCGCCGCGATGATTTCCGCCGCCGCCTGATTGTGACTGACAGCCTGTTCAGCATGGACGGCGATTTCGCGCCCTTGGGCGATCTGGCCGAAGCGGCCGAGCAATTCGGGGCCATGCTGATGGTCGACGAAGCGCATGCGACCGGAGTCTTCGGGGCCACCGGCCGCGGCGTCTGCGAGGAGTTGGGCGTCGAGAGCGGCGTGCACGTCCGGGTGGGG
>CAIYOB010000584.1 GCA_903927685.1 uncultured Planctomycetaceae bacterium | reverse complement strand
GACGGCTCACAGCCTCGGCGGCAGCGGCCCCGGTCAAGCCGATTACACCGCGTTGAAGCCGGGCAGCTACTGGTTCCGCGTGGCGGCGCTCAAGGCGAATGGCGAGCCGACGGGCGAGGAAGTCTCGCTGCCGATCGAAGTCCTTGTGCCGGTCTATTTCCGCGTCGAGTTCTGGCTGGCCGCTTCGGCCCTCGTGCTGGGCGCCGCGGCTTGGATCGGGCGGGTCGCGGCGCAGCGTCGCATGCAACGGCGGATTGCGGAGATCGAGCACGAACAGCGGCTCGACAAGGAACGGGCGCGGATCGCGCGCGACCTGCACGACGAGATCGGCGCGGGGCTGACCGAGATCGCCATGCAAAGCGACTGGGTGCGGCGGGACCTCGCCGGTGTGAATCTCCCCGGCACCCAGCGCCGCATTGAGAGCGTCTGTCGATCCGCCGTGGACCTGGTGCGGAGCGTCGATGAGATCGTCTGGGCCGTCAATCCGGCCAACGACACCGTGGAGCGGTTCGTCAACTATCTGGCCCAATCCGCCGAACAGTTCCTCGAAGCCGCCGGCCTCCGCGTGCGGTTTGATATTCCCGAGCAGTTGCCCGCCGGGACGCTGACCGGCGTCCAGCGGCATGGCCTGTTCTTGGCGGTCCGCGAAGCCTTGAATAACGCGGTCAAGCACGCCCGGGCGGACCTGGTCCGGCTGGAAATCCAGGTGGATGCGGCCCGGCTGCGGATCACCGTCGAAGACAACGGCTGCGGCTTTGAGCCGGAAGCGACCGGCCGCGAGGGCATCCACGAAGGACTCGAGAACATGCGCCGCCGCCTGGAGGAGATCGGTGGCCGGTTTTCGCTGGCCAGCCGTCCCGGCGGCGGGACGCGAGTCGAGTTCCAGATGCCGCGGGCAAGGTGATAGCGCCAAAGGAAATGTATGGACTCAACCGACTGCGTCGAACCCTGAAGCCCTTGATCTTTCACGTAATCTTTCACTTAATCTGTTCCGGCTGTTTGGGAGACGGGGGGAAGACTAGGGGGAAGATTAGGGGAAAGATAAGGGGAAGATTAGGGCGAAAGATTAAGTGAAAGAGGTTGGCCGATGCCCATCAACGTGGCGGTGGTTGAAGACGATGCCCGGATTCGCCGGGTGCTGAAGGAGGTCCTGGCCAGCGCCGACGACTGCCAATGCGTCGGGGCATTTGCCAAGGGCGTCGACGCGCTGGCAGGAATCCCTGCCCTGCGGCCCGACGTGGTCATCATGGATGTCAACCTGCCGGACCTGAGCGGGGTGGAATGCGTCGCCCAACTTGCCCCCCAACTGCCTGACACCCAGATCATCATGCTGACGGTCTACCAGGATCCGGAGACGATTTTTCAGGCTTTGACTGCCGGTGCGCACGGGTACTTGGTCAAACCCGTGATGCCGGAGCGGCTATTGGAGGCGATTCGCGAGATCCGCGCCGGCGGGGTGCCGATGAGCCGGACCATTGCCCGCAAAGTGATCGAGGTGTTCCGGCGCTCCGCCCCGCCGCCGCAGGTCGGCACGGCGATCGAAGACGCGGGACTGGGGCCTCGCGAACAGGAAATCCTGGACTTCCTGGTGGCCGGCCTGTCGTACAAGGAAATCGCCGCGGAACTGAGCATCAAGGTCTCGACCGTGGGTACCTACGTCCAACGGATCTACGAAAAACTCCACGTCCGCAGCCGCCGCGAGATCATCGCCCGCTGCAAGGGCGATGGCGCAGGGTCGGCCATCAGCAAGTTCCTCCGCTGACGCGGATCGCGAAGTGCCTGTCAGGCGCGGTCCCACCGATCCACAGCCCGAAGGGGGCTGAGAACTTTGCCGATTCCGTGTAATAGCTTCCGGCGGTCCGCTATTTACTTACCGGAGAAGCTCCGCGCCCGGCAAAACGGCTTGCTGCCCCCCAGCCTTGATGCTCGACGACGAAAGAGGCAAACCATGAACCTGCTGCGTCTCACTGCCATCTCGACGGCCCTGTTCATCGCGCCCGTAGCGGCCGCCGCCGCAGAGCCCTTGGCGGTGTTCGAGTGCCGGGAGTTCGTGGGCCGCGACTGGCCTCGGACGCTCGTTACTTACCAGCAGGAGTTCCCGCGCGGCAAGGCGCGACCGGGGAAGCTGCGATTGCTGGACCCGTCCGGCCAGGAGCAGCCGGTGCAGTTGTGGCGGGCGAAAACGCATGAAGACGGCTCGCTTGCCTCGGCGCGGGTTTCGTTCTTCGCCGAATTGCCCAAGGGCGGGAGCTATCGCTATGAACTCCAGTCCGGCATGCCGGCGGCGAGCAAGGCCCCGACGGCGCAGGTCCAGGGGACT
>CAIYOB010000583.1 GCA_903927685.1 uncultured Planctomycetaceae bacterium | reverse complement strand
GGCAGGCCGTCGGGGAAATCCGCGGCCGAGATCCCGGAAAAGGTCCAAGCCGCCGAGGCCAGCGATCCGCCCTCGATGTACTTGCGATAAGACCATTCCTTGCCAACGCTGATGCCTTCGCTCTCGCGGCCCGTCCGGTCCAGGAAACGCAGCTTGCCGTACTGCGGCACGCGGGCTACCAAGGCGCCTTCCTGGGGGCCGACGACGAACCGTTGGTCGCTGCCGGAACCCGTGGCCGTCACCGCGTGATCGTGATCCCGGACGAAATCGGTTCGCCCGACGCCATCCTTGCCCAACGTCACCTGGTGGCGATGATACGCGTTGCGGCTGGTGACCCCTTGCCAGCCCTCCGGGTCGCTGGTCCGCTCGATGTCCGACTCCGCAATCTCGTGCCGATGAGCCATCCCGCGGAGCACGAAAAAGTAGCTGATGACGGCCATCAGCACCAGGATCGCCGTGTTGACCAAGACGACGCCCAGGATCCGGCCCAACACGATTTCGCCGGGCCGCACGGGCTTGGTTACCACCGTGTAAATGGTCTTGGACTTGATGTCCGCCGGCAAGCTGAAGGTGCTCAGCAAGATCGCCAGCACTAGGATCATGAACTGCGTCGCCGTCAGCATAAAGCTGAGATACAGCCGCGCCGGGTGATCGCTGTCCGTGTCCAGAAACCAGCCGGCGAACAGCAGCACGACGGCAAACACGGCGAACCCGATCAGCACCCGCCGCCGCACGGACTCCTGGATGGACAACCGTGTCATGGCCCACACCCGCCGCAGGCTGGTGCCCGGCAGATCGACCGAGACGGCAGTCGCAATCGCCTTGGCCACCGCATAGAAACCTTCGCCCGGGCCCAGGCGGATCGCCGCCCGCAAATAGGCGACGAAGACCGCAGCGACCGTCAACCCGGCGACGATGGCGATGAACAGGACCACCGCGCCGGGGCCACGCAGGCTGGGAAACAGCCAATCGACCAACGGCAGAATTTCTTTTTCCAGTTCCATGCGACTACTCTCCCTCGCGAGCGCGGCGTCCGGGATGAGCCTCGCTGTCCTGGACGATCTTCAAGAACAGGTCTTCCAAGGTGGTCGTCGGATTGTCCATGCTCAACAGCTCGCCGCCGCTGCGCTCGATCACCTGCCGGATCTCCCGCTTGGCCTGGTCCGGCAGTCCGCGGACGTGGATCTGGGTGACGTTCTGCACCGTCAGCAGCCGATCCACGCGTCCCAGTTCCTTGAGTTCTCCCTGGTACAGAATGGCGATCCGGTCGCAGACATCCTGAACGTCGGCCAGCAGATGGCTGCACATCAACACGGTCTTGCCCTGGTCCCGCAGTTCCAGGATCGTGTCCTTCATTTCCCGCGTGCCGATCGGATCCAGCCCCGTCGTCGGTTCGTCGAGCACGACCAATTCCGGGTCGTTGATCAAGGCTTGGGCCAAGCCGATCCGGCGCGTCATGCCCTTCGAGTACTCCTTCAGCTGCCGCCGGCGGGCCCAGTTCAGCCCGACACGCTCGATCAGTTGATCGACCCGCTGCTTGCGCAGTGCAGCCGGCATGTCGAACAGTCGGCCGTAGAAATCGAGCGTTTCCTCGGCGTTCAAGAACTTGTACAGGTACGATTCTTCCGGCAGGTAGCCGATCCGCTCATTCTTGGCAACGTCGCTCGCATCCTTGCCGAAGACCATTGCCCGCCCGCTGGTGGGGAACAGCAGGCCGAGGATCAGCTTGATGGTCGTGGTCTTGCCGGAGCCGTTGGGACCGAGCAGGCCGAAAATCTCGCCGCGGCGGATTTCCAGGTCCAACGCCTTCAACGCCCGGACTTTCTGGCGACCCCAAAAATCGCGATAAGTCTTTGACAGATTGCGGGTTTCGATGACGACATCGGAATCGGCACCAGACGACCCAGCCACTTGGGATGCGGACTCCGCTGCGGCGACGGGCATATCCATGAAGTTTCTCCGGGGTTTACGAGGTGTAGGCGCAAGTACGCTACTGTGACCAAGTTGGTTCGCCAAAGCGGCAAGAAACAGCCTTGGGCCGCCCTGCCGCCTGGAATCCGGTTCCGGTTTGGGAAACCCTTAACTATAAGCCGCAACCGATTCCTTGCAAGGTAACCTGTCCGCACCCTGCTGCCGGCTTGGTTGTGGCAAAGTGGGGGAGTCGCTAGACTGTGGTCTTGCCTGCGAGCGGAGTGTTCCCCGTCTCGGTCTATCGATCTCAAAGGAGCCATCACGATGATCCGCGTCGGTCTTGCCGGTATTGGTTTCATGGGCTGGATTCACTACCTGGGATACCAGAAGGTCCGCGGGGTCGAGTTGGTCGCCGTTTCGGAACCGCTCGAAAAACGGCTGAACGGCGACTGGCGGGACATCAAAGGCAATTTCGGCCCTCCGGGCGAAATGGTGGACCTGTCCAAGGTCGCCAAGTACAAGGACTATCACGAGATGCTCGCGGACCCGAATGTGGATGTCGTGGATTGCTGCCTGCCTCCGTCGATGCATGCGGCAGCCGCCATCGCCGCATCCAAGGCCGGCAAGCATGTGTTCTGCGAAAAGCCGATGGCTCTGACGACGAACGACTGTCGCGAGATGGTGCAGGCCGCGGCCGGGGCGGGAAAACAGCTGTTCATCGGCCATGTGTTGCCGTTCTTTCCTGAATACGCCCACGCCGTCCAGTTGATCCGCAGCGGCAAGTACGGCAAGCTGTTGGGCGGGACCTTCAAACGAGTGATCTCGGACCCGACGTGGTTAAAGGATTTCTGGGACCCCCATCGCTGCGGCGGACCACTTATCGACCTGCATGTCCACGACGCCCACCTCATCCGGATGCTGTTTGGCATGCCGACGTCCCTGGTCACGTCCGGCCGGATGCGTGGCGACGTGGTCGAATACTGCAATACGACGTTCCATTTCAAGGATCCGTCGTTGGTGGTCAGTGCGGTCAGCGGCGTGATCAACCAGCAGGGCCGCGGATTCACGCACGGTTTCGAGATCCATCTGGAACAGGCCACGCTGCACTACGAGTTCGCCGGTTTTGCTGACAAGGGCGAGCTGATGCCGCTGAAGATTCTGACCGCCGACGGCCAGGTCCTGCGGCCGGAAATCGGGGGCGGCGATCCGTCCGAGGCGTTCGTCGGGGAGATCGGCGAAGTCGTCAAGTGCATCGAGGCCAACCAGCCGTCGGCTACCCTGTCCGGCGATTTGGCCCGCGATGCCATCGTGCTGTGCCACAAGCAGACGGAATCCGTCAAAACGGGCGGCTTGGTGAAGATCTAACATACGGTCGTGATGATTTCCCGACGTTCTTTGCGATTGCCGATCATCCTGGCCATCGTGATGATCACCCTGCTGGTGGTGCTGACCATCGGCTGGGTCGTGCTGTCGGTGGTCAGCGCGCTCAAAGCCAGCCGCTTTGCGGGCTGGTACTGGGTCCTGCTGACCGTGGGCACGACCTTTATCGTGATGCTGCTGGTCGGGGTCATCCTCTACCTGGTGCTGTCCGTCAAGGCGATCAACCTGAACCGCCGACAGTCGAACTTTATCGACAGCGTCACGCACGAGTTGAAGTCTCCGATCTCGTCGATGAAGCTGTATCTGCAGACGCTCAGCCGCCGCCAGATCGGCGAGGCCGAGCGGGCGCAGTTCTATCAGATGATGCTGGACGACGTCGAGCGGCTGGACCGGCTGATCAACCAGGTGCTGGACGCCGGCCGGTTGGAGTCCGAGGACAGGCGCGGCAACGTCGAGAGCGTCGCCGTGCCCCCGTTGCTGCAGCAATGCGCCGAAACGGTCTGCACGCATTACCACGTACCGCGGGAGGTGATCCGGTTCGAGTTGCAGGCGTGCCACGTGCGCGCCCGGCCGGGAGACCTGACGTTGATCTTCCGGAACCTGCTGGACAATGCGGTCAAGTATGCGGGGGCGCCTCCCGAGGTTGTGGTCACGGCCGAGACGACGGGGAAGAGCGCCGTGCTGGTGCGGATCGCGGACAATGGTCGGGGGATTCCGCCGCGGCTGCGGGACAAGGTGTTTGGCCGGTTTGTGCGGCTGGGGACGGAATTGGAGCGTGACAAGCCGGGCACGGGGTTGGGGCTGTACATCGCGCAGACCCTGGTCCGCCAACTGCGCGGACGGATCCGCATCCGTGGCCGCGAGCCGGGACCGGGCACCGTGTTCGAGGTCGAATTGCCGGCGGGCGAGGGACCAGCCGGCGCAGGCGGCGGCTCCCAGGCGGCGAGGCTCCCATGACCGCGCCGCACCCGCCGCACATCCTGATCGTCGAGGACGAGCAGCACTTGGCCACGGGCATCCAGTACAACCTGGTGGCCGAGGGCTACCGCGTCACCGCCGTGGGCGACGGCCCGTCGGCACTGCGGGCGCTCGACGAACATCCGGACTTGGCCCTGATCGTCCTGGACTTGATGCTGCCCGGGATGAGCGGCTACGCCGTTTGCGAAGCCGTGCGGGCCCGCGACGTCGGTTTGCCGGTCTTGATCCTCAGCGCGCGGGCGTTGAGCGAAGACCGCACCCGCGGCTTTGACGTGGGGGCCAACCAGTACCTGACCAAGCCGTTCGACCTGGACGAATTCCTGAGCCGCGTCCGCAATCTGTTGACCTATCACAGCCGGCCGCCGCGCAGTCCGCCGGCCCGCGGGCGGACGTTCGCCTTTGGGGACGTGCGGGTGGATTTCGAGACGTTCGAAGTGACCGTGGCGGGCGAGCCGGTCCGGCTGACCCAGCTGGAGATGACGCTGCTGCGGTATTTCGTCGAGAACGAGGGCCGCGTGATCCCGCGGGCCGAGTTGCTGGAGGAAGTCTGGGGCGTGCCGGGCAACGTCAGCACGCGGGCTCCGGACCAGTTCCTCCGCCGGCTGCGCAAGTCGCTGGAACCCGACCCGGCCCGCCCCCGGCATTTCCTCACGATCCGCGACGCCGGCTACCGCTTTGTCGCCCGGCCGGACGAGGGACCGGCTGGCGAGAAACCCGGCCCCGATTCTATCCGTCCCGCCGGCGACACGCTAGAATCGAGCCTTTGACGAGCCGTGCAGAAGTCGACTCGCCCTACGCACAAGGACATGGAGAGGACACGATGACCGAAGAGCCGTTGATCGCCGTATTCGTCGATTTCGAGAACCTGGCCATTGGCGTGCGCGACATGAAGGCGGGCAAATTCCAGATCCAGCTGGTCCTGAAGCGGTTGCTGGAGAAGGGACGCCTGGTCTTCAAACGCGCGTACTGCGATTGGCGGAATTACGAGGATGCGGTGCGGGAGTTCCACAGCCAGGGCGTGGAACTGATCGACATCCCCCAGACCAAGATGAGCGGCAAGAACAGCGCCGACATCCGGATGGTCGTGGACGCCATGGACCTGTGCTACGCCAAGCAGCACATCGACACGTTCGCCCTGCTGTCCGGCGACAGCGACTTTTCGCCCCTGGTCTCGAAACTGAAAGAGAACCACCGCCGCGTGATCGGCTGCGGCGTGAAGAGTTCCACGTCGGACCTGTTGATCGCCAATTGCGACGAGTTCATCTACTACGACGACCTCGTGCGGACGGCCAAGAAGACGCCCCGGACCACGAAGAAAGAAAAGCCGGAGGGCGGCAAGACCGAGGAGGACAAGCGGCACGAGGCGATCGATCACGTCTTGGAAGTCGTGGATTCCGTCGAGCAGGATTACGACCCGCTGTGGGGCTCGATGCTCAAGCAGGCGATTCGCCGCGTCTACCCCGGCTTCAACGAAGTCTACTACGGGTACCGGAGCTTCTCGGATCTGCTCGAGGAGATCCAGGACAAGGGCCTGATCGAACTGGAGTACGACGACAGCCGGGGCAACTACAAAGTCCGGCGGCGGCGCAGCAAGGACCTTTGGACCTGACCCCCGCGGTCAGTTCGCCGGCCACCCGAACCGCTTGCGCAGCCTCCGGGACGCCTGAGTCGCGATGAGCCCCACCAGGAAGGCCGGGATCGTCACGGCGGCCTTGGCCGCCACCCGCCAGTGCAGGATCCGCAGCAGCTTGAGCAGCACGCGCGCCACGTGCAGCGGGCTGTGAAACCGCGCGTCGATCGTCTTGCGCAGGCCGGCGATGTGCTGGGCCGAGTAGCTGTCGCTGTAGACGAAGCCGCCGTCGTCGATGTGGTACCCCGGCGTCCGGGCGACCAATTCGCCCAAGCCCGAATGCGGCTCGAGTCGCAGGCGGGAAACGTGGATCAAGTCCGCGCCGATCGACCGGGCAAAGGAGGCGGTTGACAGCATCTGCTCTTCGGTTTCGCCGAGGTTGCCCACGATGAAATACGCGTTGATGATCATCTTCGACTTGCGGAGCACGTCGAATCGCTGGCGGACGATTTCGGTGTTGAACCCCTTGCCCATGGACTTGAGGGTGGCGTCCTGCGTCGACTCGACGCCGACCAGCAGGGCCAGGAACCCGGCCTGCTCCATTTTGCGGAGGATGTCGGGGCGTTTGGCAATCTCCAGGCGGGCGTTGACGACGTAGTGCTTGCGAATCCGCTTGGCGATCAACGCGTCGCAGATCTCGCCGACCCGGTCCGGCTGATGCGTGAACACGTCGTCGACGAAAAAGATCAGATCGGCGTCGATCTGTTCGATCTCGGCGACAATCGACGCGACCGACCGCGGCGCCCAGGCCCGCTTGACGCCCCAGGGATTGACCGCAAAGCTGCAGAACTTGCAGTTGTGCGGACAGCCCCGCGACCCGGCGACTTTGTCGATCGTGATCCCCGTGCTCACGCCCTTGCTGGTCAGGTAGTACGGCCGCCGGCGCAAATCGCGCGCGGGCATGAGCGCATCGTCCAGCGGCTGATTGTCGCGGGGCGGATTGTGCACGACCTGGCCGTCCGGCCCGCGGTACGTCAGACCGGCGACGTCGGACCACGCCTGCCCCCGGGCGATCTCGGCAATCGCCTGCTCGCCGTCGCCGCAGACCACGGCATCGACGCGCGGACAGGCCTCCAGCCAGTAGCCGGGATCCTCGGTCGCGGTCCGCCCGCCAAGAATGACCGGCACGCCCGGCGGCAGCGAGTTGATGTCGTCGCGGATCAGCTCGATGTCGATCCGCCAGTTCACGGAATAGCAGACCAAGTCCGTGTCCGGCCGGAGGAACGGGAGCGTGCTGGGCCGGCGTTCGTGCCGAAAGTTGATCAGTTCGATCTGCTGGGAGTACGGCCGCAGTGCGGCGGCGACGTACTCCAGCCCCAACGGCGGAAAGGACGTCATCGAACTACTCGTGCGTCGATAAGGATATACGCACAGCACGTGGCGATACATGGGTGGATCTCGAATTCATGGCGCAGACACGGCACCTGGAGAAGCCCGCAAGGAATCGCACTACCGACCCCAAAACCAGCGACATTGTTGTCCGCCGTCCGGGCCGAGACAAGCCCAGTCTGCGATTTCCCCGCCTGCGATTTCCCCGCGGGTCGGGCACGGCACGCCGAGGCCGTGAAGCGCCGCCCGGCTCCGGGTCAGTCGGGCAGGCAGGGCTGCGCCGGAATTGCGGGGGCGTCCAGCTCCGGCGGAACGGCAGGAAACGGACTGCCTTGCTCTTTCCGCTTCTGCCGCCGAGTCCGCTTGTCTTCCGCTTTCCGCTTCTTGTTCATCTCGCGTTGCCGCTTGGCGTAGGTGTTTTGGTCTTTGCCCATTCGGCGTCCCGTCCTCTTGATAAAGGGTTGTTGCGAAGCGTGCGAGCGGTCCGCTGGCAACGCTCACGAAATAACTTCCCGATTTCGGCTCAGTTCGTTTAACGCCGAGCCGGCAGGCGACGGCGGATCAGCGGGATGCGGCCACCCCAGCCGTCGCCTGCCGGC
>CAIYOB010000582.1 GCA_903927685.1 uncultured Planctomycetaceae bacterium | reverse complement strand
CGCACCAGGGGATTTGGCGGTACGCCTACGATTTCGTGATCGCGGACGACGAGGGGCGGACGCACCGCGGAGACGGGAGCCGGTTGGAGGACTACTACTGCTACCGCCTGCCCGTGCTGTCGCCGGTCAGCGGGCGCGTGGTGCGCGTGATCGAGACGCTGCCGGACAACCCCGTCGGCACAGTCCGCGGCGGCAACAACTGGGGCAACCTCGTGGTGCTGCACGACGCGCGGGGCTTTTTTGTCGAACTGTCGCACTTCGCACCGCAGTCGATTCGGGTCAAGGAAGGCCACTGGGTCGAACCCGGCGCCATCCTGGGCTTGTGCGGCAATTCCGGCTTCTCGCCGCAGCCGCACATCCATCTGCAGGTGCAAGAGACGGACGGCCAGCAGGCGGCCACACTGCCGTTCAGCTTTGCCAGCTACAGCGAGGGGGATCACTACCATGCCAACAGCCTGCCGGCGGAGGGTGCGCAGGTCGAACCGCTGTTTGCCGACCGACGCCTGTGCGACGTGGCCAGCTTCGTGCTCGACGACCTCCACGAGTACGAGGTGCGACGTGACGGGCGGCCGGTCGATCGGTTTGCCCTGCACGTCAAGATCGCCGTCGACGGCACCCGCTATTTTGATACGGGGCGCGGCCGGCTGTATTTTGGCCAGCACGACGGCACGTTCTACGCCTACCGCGTCGAGGGCGATGATCCCCATCTGCGGCTGCTGTTCCTGGCCCTGCCGCGGCTGCCCTTGGCATACAAGCAGCGTCTGGCGTGGAGCGACTATGTTCCGCTGCGCGTGGCCACGTCCGGCTGGAAACGCACCGCCGCAGGTCTGGCGGCTTTCCTCTGCCCCAAGCTCAGCGGCGTGTGCGTTCGGCAACAGTTCGTCGGGCCTACGACGGTCGCGTCGGAAGCCGGATCGCGGATTCTGGGCCTGCACTTCACGGCCCGTGTCGAACTCGACGAAACACGCGGCTTGGCGTCGGTCGTCAGCGGCGATGTGGAGTTCCGTAAGCTGGGCACCCGCAACTGCGACGTGCGGCGTCCGGAGGCTGCGGCCTTATCCTCATCGGCAGGGAACGAGAAGATGACACGCTACGGACTGGTCGGTTTGGCGGGTGTGCTCTTGGCCGCGGCGGCTGGCGTCCTGGCGACGGCATCGAAGGGCGAGTCGCCGACACGCCCGGCCGTGCAACGGTCCGTGGAACTGGAGCGGGCCAGCGAGTACGCCAAGGCCATCGCCACGCTGCAGGAACAGCTGACCACGCATCCCCGACACTATACGACCCATTTGCGGTTGGGTTGGCTGTGCTATCTGAGTGGCGATGGCCCCCAAGCCGTGAAGTACTACGACCAGGCGATTCAGCTGGCGCCGCAAGCCACCGAGCCCAAGTTGGGCCGCCTGCTTCCGCTGTTGGCCGACGCGCGGTACGCCGAGGCCCAGGCGACTGCCGAGCAGATCCTGCAGACGGATCCCGGCAACTACTTCGGCAATCTGCGGCTGGCCTTTGCCCTGCGCATGCAAGGTCAGTTCACCGCCGCAGAGAGAATCGTCCAGCGGATGTTGGCCGCCTACCCGGCCGACGTTTCGTTCCTGCTCGAATCCGGCCTGCTGGACGTGGCCCAGCACCGGTCCGCCGCTGCGCAAGAGACCTTCGCCGAGGTGCTCTCGTTGGACCCCACCAACGCGGTGGCCAGACAGCAGGCCGCCAAGCCGTAGGGCCGCTCAGAACGTCCACGTCCACATGCCCATCGCAAGCAGGCGGTGCGTGGGGACGCCGATCAGGAACTGCGAGTAGTACTCGTCGGCAATCCGGACGGTCAGTTGCGAACGCGGCGCCACGAGGCACCGCAGTTCGCCGCCGTAGCCGCCGGTGTGCAGTTCATTCAGGTTGAAGACCACGAAGCCGTCCTGCCGCACGGCAAAGGCCTGCTCGCCGGTCCAGCCGAAAAACGCCAAACCCAACCAGTCGCGGTCCAGTCCGACACGGGCCTCCAGCGAGTAGAAATCCTCCCGGCCCGTGTCCCAGATCTCGCTGTCGGTGTTGATGTAGCAGCCGCGCACGTCCATCCGCAGGCTGCAGTCGTCGTCCACAGGCTGCTGGAGGCCAAGGTGGGGCACGAACTGCGTGATGCTCTTGTTGGTGGGCTGGCCGTCGTAACGGGTGAAATAGGCGTCCGCGCCGACGTCCCAGCGGGCCGCCTGATAGAAGTGAGCGCCCGCGATGACCACCCACGCGCCGTTGCTGAGCGGATCGTTGTTGGCGATCGTGTGGCCGCCCAGGCGGAGCTTCCAATTCGGTACCTCCAGGTACGAGGCGACCGCGGTCCAATCGTGTTGCTCCAGCCGCCAGCCGTCACGGAACAGGATGTCCGTGTATTCGTAGTCGGCCTCCAGCGAGTTGACGGCGGACAGCGATCCGTAGATCCCCCAGATGCTCCCACAGTCCTTAATCGACTCGTGCCCATAGTCGAGATAGGCATAGTACGGTGCCAGGGCGGTGACCGTCGGCCGGCATTCATCGACGGCGGACAATTCCACACCAACCGACGATTCGGCGGGCGGCGTTTCCTCGGGCAGCTCGGGCGGCGTTTCGGGCAGGCCCAACTGCTGGCGGGCCAAGCTGTTGGTCGGGGACAGCGTCAGGATCTGCTCGAAGGCCGCGCGGGCTTCGCCCTTCCGACCCTGGGCGACGTGAACCAGCGCCAACTCCGACAACAGACTGACGTCGGTCGGCTGCAGCTGCAACATCTTCTTCGCCACCTGCTCGGCTTCGGCCAGCCGGCCCTGCCGCCGCAAGGCGTGCGCCAGCCGCAGGTTGGCGTAGTAGTTGGCAGGATCGAGTTCGATCACGCGCCGAGCTACTTTCTCCGCCTCGGCGTAACGCTGCTGCGCCAACAACGGCAACAGATAGCCCACCCGCGGCTCGGTCGATTGCGGTGCGGCTTCGACCGCCTTCCGGTAGTAGCGGTCGGCGTTTTCGTAATCGCCGTTGAGGTAGTGCAGCCAGCCGAGCCGCAAGTTGACCAAATACTCTTGCCCCGGCTGGTCCACGACAGGCTTCAGCGACTCGATCGCCTGAGAGTAGCGTTTCGCGTTCTCGTGTTCATACGAGCGAGCCAACGCCTCACGGACCGCATCCGTGGCCGCGGGTTCGGCGGGCGAGGCGGCAGCGGCTTGATCGCTGACGGTCCACGGGACATCGTCGGCCGCGTGGCTGCGGATCCCGGCCAGCGCGAGGACCAGCCCCAGGGCGAAACGGGTCCACCGGAGCAGACAACCGCCGCGTGCTAGCGTTCCCTCGCGTCGTTCCCGAACTCCGGCTCCAGCGCTGCCCATTTTCCCCCCTGCAACCCGCCCCTGCTCCGCAGTTTCTCACGGCCGATGTTCCAGCCTGCTGGTACATGGTCGTCTCGTATCGCATTCGGCGATGCGACCTTGCCGATTGCAGGAATTCTCCCGATTTTAACGACCGTACGCCGGACCGAGCTGTCGTGGACCGCCACATTCCGGTCCAGCCGGCCAATTGCGATTCCGGCGGGAACGGCGCCCGCGGGCGTTTCCCCTTCGCCCGGCGGCGCCGCGG
>CAIYOB010000581.1 GCA_903927685.1 uncultured Planctomycetaceae bacterium | reverse complement strand
ATCGGCCAACTTGATCTCCGCGGGCAGCCCGACAGCGTTCTCCAATACGACCTCGTCGCCGTCGTCGAACACCACGCTGCCGGCGGTGCCGCAGCGGCCCACGATCAGGTTCGGGGCGGCGGCGCGGCCCAGCAGCCGGGCAAAGGCCAGGGCGTAATCCGGACGTTGGAAGCGGACCGGGGGAATCTTGTCCGTCGCCATCCCCGGAATGTAGTCCCGCTCGAAATACGTCGAGAGGATCTCCAGCCCTTCGTACCGTTTCTGCTCGCCGCGATAGACCTCGCTAACCTTGCGGGCCTGGATCTTCTGCGTCAGATTCATGCCCAATTGCCGGCACGCCAGCCGGCGGTCCAGGACGTACTCGGCGTACCGGTCCGCCTTGAGGACTGCCTGCAGCAGATCTTCGCCTTCGTCCAGGTGTTCGCGGACGCTCCACTTCTGCATGCGGATGATCTTGACGATCTCCTCGGGCGACTCCGGCGTCTTGATGACGGCGATGTACACGTCCCGCCGGCCCTGGGCAGCGCGGCTGCGCGACATCGAGCCGATCACGCGGCCGATGTTGACGTACTCCACGCCGCCGAACTCGCGGACGAAGTTGAAGATGAAGCCGAGCGGGTTCTTGTCCCGCCTCCGCCGCGGTCCGACCAAGGGGGTTTCGAGGAAAAACGGATCGACCAGCAACTCGCCTTTCTCGAACCGGGCCCCCGGCAGCCACTGGATCTGCATGAAGAACTCGGAGCCCAGCCCCAGGATCGTCTCTTCGGAGACCAGTTCGTCCCGTTCGCCGATCAAGGCCGCGAACATGCGGCACCGCCAGGCCGGGTTATCGGGATTGTCGTGGCGCATCTCCAGCGGGACGGCCGCCGTGAACTTGGCGGCCGACATCCGCTGGACGGCATGCAGATCGGCGGCGGCCAGGTTGGCAAAGTCGTAGTCGGCCAGGCTCCGGCGGGTAAACCCCTCGCCGGCCAGAAAGAGACTGACCTCCGGGTTCCCCAGCCCGTTGTACTTCTGGCAGAAACTCTGGATCTCGACCAGGTGCGATCGCAATTCGTCGGCCGGCAACTCGCCCAACCGCGCGAATTCATCGCATGTCAGCAACCGCGTCCCCGTGGTCTTGTTGTGGTAGTAGATGTCCCGCCCGCCCAGTTTCGTCTTGGCGGCCTCCACCATCCGCTTCATCTGCGCGGGCGACTGGGGCATGGGTGTGATTCGCCAAGCCTGGCCGCGTTGCTTGACCGCCTGGTGGACAAGCGTATTGCGCACCGCCAGGAACCGGATCTGCTCGACCGGCACCGGAGGCTTCAGTTGCCCCAGCAACTCGTCCGCGTCGAACGCCAAGGCCATCTGCTGGGGGTCCGGCCGAATGAACACCGTGTCCTTGTACTCGGGATCGCCGCCCGGATCGTCCGGCTTTTCGATCTGCTCCTGTTCCAGGATCAGGTCCACGCCTTCGAACCACTTGTCGCTGCGCTGTTCCGGAGTCAATTCCGGCTGCCCGCGGGCCTGCCGCTCGGCGTTGATCGCGTCCAGGTAGGCCTCTCGCTGCATCATGTGGCTGATGCCCGGCAGGGTGACGACGACGCGGTCCTTGGGAAAGACGGTCCCGGTGCGGGTCTTCAGCCGCCCGGCCTCGTCTCTTGCCAACGGATGGACACCGATGATGCGAATGGGCATGACGTTGTGCTCCCCCCATGCTTCGCCGCTCCGCTACTGCAATCGCACCGGCGAGTACAGGGGACGCGCCGTTTCGGAACGGGCGGCGTCGTTTTCGGCAGGAATCGGCAGGACGTGCAACAGTTGGTAGGCTTCCGGGTTGGCGGGAACCTGTTCGCCGGTATCCGGCGCCAAGGTGCGGACCAAGGCGGTGACCTGGACGGCTTCCGGCGAGCGATTGCTCAGCAGCGGCCCGCCTTCGCCGGTCATGACCACGCCAGGACCGGCGGAATCGCAGTGGCCGATGAGCTGGACCCCGCCCTTGTCTAAGGCAAAGCCGAGCTTCAGTTCGTTAAATGCCACCAGCATATTGGCTTGCGGCGTCAGCAGCCGGGAATCGGCCACCAGTCCCAGGGACTCGTTGGCTTGGTACAGCAGCGAGCGGCTGACGACTCCGCTGTTGCAGGCCAGATCTCCCGCCGCGTCAATCAGCCGGCCGCCACGAAACGTGGCCTGGCGGAACACGATCTCGGCAGCGCCACTCAGTCGATGGCGCAAGTTCAGCCGCTGGGTAACGCGGTCCAGATCCACGTCGCGAAACCGGCCCGCGATCTCGCCTTCCCAGCCGTCGGCCGTGGGCATCGCCTCGATGGCCCCCTGGAAACTGGCGTCCTCGCCCAGGTTTCGCAGGACTCCCAGATAGTCGGCCAGCAGCGAACACGGCAGGGCGGTGGAACGGGTGTTCAGTTCCCAGCGAGTCGCCGGCGGCTGGATCTGGCGGTTCCTGGTAATCCTCAGTTGGGCCGGCTCGGACATCTGCAGGGCCGCTTCGCGGAACTCGAGGGTCGCTTGCGGCCCGGCGTCGGTCGAGGCCAATTGGCCCCAGACGTCGGTCAGGGTCGTGGCCCGCTGACCATCGGCCGGCCGGATGGTGACCTCGCCCGCATAGAACCTCGCCCCCGAGGCGTCGGCCCGACAGGTGCGCAATACGCGTTCGTGCAGTGATTCCCACAGCCGCCAGACCTGAAGTCCCTCGATTTCGGGCTGCGAAGCCAGCACGACCAACTGGCCGTCCTGGCGGGTGAACTCCAGGTGACGAATGCGGGCGATCAGGGCCCCCGTTTCCGGTTCGGTCAGGACGATGTCGTCTAACTCCGTAACGCCCTGCAGCAGCTCGTGCACCTGCCGAACGGACACCGCCAACCCGAGCGCGTCGGAGATCCGCCGCTCGCATTCCGCACGGCGCGCCGCGATATAGGCCGGCGAGCGGACCACGACGATGCGCGCGGCCACTGCCAGCGTCGGCGCGACGCAGAACAGCAGAAAGCCGAGCCTGCACAGCAGTCGTCGCGTGCGATCGTGCATCACGAACGTCCCTGTTCGTTGGTTCCCAAACGCTACCGCTGGCGGGCCAGTTGATGGAACAAGTCCCAACGCGCCTTCATTTCCTGCAGGCTGTCGTTGCCGAACTTCTCCACCAGCGCCCGTGCCACCTCAAACGCCACGACGTTTTCCACAATCACGCTGGCGGCCGAAACGGCGCAGACATCGCTGCGTTCGTAGGCCGCCGCTTCCGCTTGTTTCGTCTTCAGGTTGACCGATTCCAGCGGCTTGGCCAACGTGCTGATCGGCTTCTTGGCCGCACGTACGACCAGCGGCTGGCCGGTGGTCATCCCGGCTTCCAAGCCGCCGGCGGTGTGCGTCGGCCGCACATAGCCCAGCGTCGGCCCGTCCGCCTGGCTGGGATCGTACTGGATCGGGTCATGCACCTGGGAACCGCGCCGCCGCGCCGCCTCGAACCCCAAACCAATCTCGACGCCTTTGATGGCCTGAACGGCCATCACGGCTTGGGCCAGGCGGCCGTCCAGTTTCCGGTCCCACTGGGCGTGCGTGCCCAAGCCGAAGGGCAAGCCTTCGACGCGGACTTCGACGACGCCTCCCAGCGTGTCCCCGGCCTTGCGAGTCTCGTCGATCAGCGTCTTGATTTCCGCGTCCCGACGGGGATCCAGCGAGTAGATCTCGCTCTGGTCGCGAAGCTTCAAGTGCTCGTCCAGGGTGCCGGGTTGCGGCGCGATCGGAACGCCGCCTAACTCGACGACGTACCCGATCGTGCGGATGCCGAATTCGGCCAGCAGCAGCCGAGCCAACGCGCCGGCGGCGACGCGCATCGCCGTTTCCCGAGCGCTGGCCCGCTCCAGGACGCCGCGAATGGACCCCAGGTGCTTGATCGCCCCCGTCAAGTCGCCGTGGCCCGGTCGCGGGCGATCCAAATCCTCCATCCGTTCGAGCTTGTAGTCCTTGTTGACCACCTGCAGCGCGATCGGACTGCCCAAGCTGGTGCCGCGCCAGATGCCCGTCAGGATCTCGACGCGGTCCGTCTCGATCCGCTGGCGTCCGCCGCGGCCGTAACCGCCCTGCCGCCGCCGCAATTCGGCATCGATCCCGTCGGTTCGAATGGGTACACCCGCGGGGAACCCATCCACGATGGCCACCAACGCCTTGCCGTGGGATTCTCCGGCGGTCCAGTAATGCAGCATGGTTGATCCGTATCTTCGGTGCGCTATT
>CAIYOB010000580.1 GCA_903927685.1 uncultured Planctomycetaceae bacterium | reverse complement strand
GTTCGGCAGCGGGCTGCAGGGTAATCGTCTGCTGCAACTCGCCGGCGGCAAAGGTGACCGTACCGCTGGGCCAGGTGCCGCCAAAATCCGCGGCACTGGCCGACCGAAGTCCCGATCCCGTCACGATAAAGTCGACGGACGCTGAGGCGAGCGTTGAATTCGTACGAGCAACGCTAAAGGTGAACGCGGTGCTCCCTGTGTTCCCCTCCGGCTGGACCGCACTCAGCGGGCTGACCGAAACCAGCGCCGGCGTCGGATCGTCGCTGAACGGCTGCGGGCCGCCGTAGGCGCCCATGTCGTTGCGGGTGCCGTTCGGGTCGTTGAAGGGCGCGGCCGGATCTCCGGCGTCGATTGTGGGCGATCCCGGGCGCACGTGAAAATCCCCGTGGGCCGGATCCGCAAACATAGGATCCACCGACATAGAACCGGTGCCGGGAACGGTTCCGTTGCAGTCGTTGGCGACGGAGTGGCCATACACATCATTATACGCCAACACCGCCGTGGCCGGCGCACACACGCCGTACTCGCCGTTTTGCACCACGATATTGTTGCGGATCTCGACGATCCCCGTGCCGCTGGCGTAGACCCCGTACCCGGGCTGGCTTCCGCCGGAATTGCCCGCGATCGTGTTGTTGATGATCCGAACGCTGGATTGATACGCGGAGATCCCACTGCCGCTCAGAAAGTCGCCCGAGTTCGAGGCAATGAGATTGTTCGCCAAGATCACCTGCGAGCCTGTGCTGAGGCTCACGATGCTGATTCCGCCGTCCGAATCGGCCGAGTTCCCTGCAATCCGGTTGCCACGAATGTTGCTCGCACCGCCTCCAACCATAAGTGTATAGGTTCCAGCGGAAAGGGGGCCCGAGTAGATTCCGCCGCCGCGGGACCACGCCGAATTCTCGTAGATATCGTTATCCAGAATGTCTCCGCGCGCATGGTCACCGATATAGATCCCGCCTCCCAGGCCGGCAAAGTTGCCGGCGCCTTCGCGAGTGTAGTTGCCGTGGATGTCGTTCCCGCGGATCAGCGGGTTGGAATTGGCGCCGCGGATCGAAATGCCTCCTCCGACCGCCGTGCTGGAGTTCTCAGTGATTTCGTTGAACTGGATCACGGGCGAAGCGTTGTCGATGTCCATACCGCCGCCCTGCAGGTCGGTGTCCGAAGCCCCACCCTGGACGGAAAAACCGGTGAACAGGACGCTGCTATCGACGCCTCGAAACTGGACGACGGGCAGGAACGAACCGCTCTGGGGCTGGAGGATCGACGCCTCGGCGCCCGCACCGACCAGGCGTAGACCGTTTTTGTCGATCACCAGGTTCTCGCGGTACGTGCCTGCAGCGACTTCGATCGTGTCGCCGGTGTGGGCGGCGCCGATCGCGGCAGTGATCGTTGCAAACTGGCTGGGCACATGCAGCGTCATCGCGGCTCGAGCATGTTCGACTTGTTCGACCGGTTGGCCCGCCAGCAGGCCCTCCAGCAGATCCGTCAGATTGTCGGAGTCGGCGTCTGTGGGAAAGAAAGCGTAGTGTTTCGAGGCCACGTGGATCCCGGCCGCTGCCGAGGCTACCGGATGTAGGTCCTCCAGCACCCGCGCGGCGACGACGATATTGTCGTGGTACTCGCTGGACGTATGCTGTTCGTACAGCCGCAGTCCCACGTCGACGTCCGAGTGGAGAATCTGGAACGCGTAGCTGTCTCGCGTCGCGTAGGTGGCGGTGCCGTAGGCCGGGTAGTGGGTTGGATCACGGTCTCGCTGGTCCAGCGACACGAACACGGGGCGCCCGCCATATTGTTCCTCGAAATCCGTCACCGTCACGGCGCCGGCCGTTCCGGGAATCTGCATCCGGGCCGTGACCACCTTATCCGGTAACGTATCGCCGCTGGTGTCCAGCCCCACCACTAGCCGGTCGATGTCGTGGGCCTCGTCGGTGCTGTCGCCGGGCGTGTCGAGTTCGTCCTTCCAGAACAGCGAACTGTAAGCCAGAAAAGCCGTCGCCTGGTTGTCAGCTGCGCTCAGGTCGTGGCGAGGATACCACGTGGCATCCTCGTCGATTACGGTCTGCGTACCTGGCGTGAGGGTGAGCGATACGGCGCCGGTGAAATCGGCGCTGTCGACCAGGCCGAGCACTTGGACCCGATTGGCTGCGGTGACCGTGGCGTACATTTCGCGGAACAGCGGAAACTCTTCCGGTCCGCCGTTGCGATTGAAGATATTCGACGCGGCCACGCGATAGGATGACCCGACGGTTTGAGGCGTATAACCGTTGAATCGCGCATAGCCTTCGGCCCCGATCGTCATGAACTGTGGATACCCTTGGCCCGACTGGGGTGCGCCGATGGTCAACTGCGAGAGCACGCGGCCCTCCGCGGGAATGTCCGCCGGGTTGATCGGCGGCTGGATAATCGGCGCCGAGTAGTCCGCCCCGGCTTCGGCGTAGGTCCGCTCCTCGAACCAGCCGTCGCGGTTCGCGTCGGTAAAGACCCGCATCGACTTGACGTTGTTCGACGCCCGCACCTGCGGCTTGACGTAGGTGCCGCTCTGATCCAGGAAAGTCCCCGTGACGATCGCATCTTTCTCCTGAAACACCAAGCCCTCCGATTCGAGCCGCGAGTCGGCCGGGTAGTCGAGCATCGGCACGGGCGTGACGGTTACCGGCTGGAATGCCGCCTGGCTTAAGGCGAATGCCCGGTCCTTGAGAATCGCCAGGCTCATCTGCACCGAGCTGAGCACCACTCGGTTCTCCAGCGTCTCGAAGGTCAGAGTCCGCTGGACTCGCTGGTTCTCCCGATTCCGCCGCCGATTGCGACCGTGACGACATTTGCCCGAACCGGTATTTCCGTGCGAAGCCGTTCGAATATCCATAATTCACACTCCTCGATCTAACACGTGCAACAGGGGGATGGAAGGTGACATCTGCAGTTCGAATCAGAGCCCATGATCGAAACAGGCAGGGTGGGCTTCCATGCTCTCGGAGGCGTTGCCGATTCGAGACAGGTTGCTCGTCATCAAGGCCAATTCTCTAGCTCCGGCGTCTCAGGCGGCGGAGTCCTTGGCGGTAACGCAGCCGCCTGTCAAGAAGAATTCGAGAAAACTAAGTTAACGTTCGCTCGGTTTTGAACGGCTTCTGAACTGGGTTGCGAACAACGCTTGCCGCGGTCAATTGATGTCAGCGGCAGCCTAGGGGCGCGGCATCCTGCCGGGACCGACCACGGCGGCTTGGAAACCGGGGACCGAGCCGGCGTCAGCCGTCAAACGCGAGCCCAACGCAAATCGCTCCATCGGGACCGTAATCGGGTCGAGTTCGGAAAGGTCACTCGACAACCACGTATTTGCCGCTGTCCCTGGGTTCCATCCCCCGTCATGCCGCAGCAGCGGCAAGACGAGGTCGGGCAGGATTGGTTCGCCTCCATTCGCCTTGTTCGGGATCGCGGGGTCCGCTGTCGTAGAGATCGTCAGGAAGTTGCCTCCCGCCCGTTCCACCTCGTACTTTGCCGCCCGGAAGTCGTCGAACCAGAAGTC
>CAIYOB010000579.1 GCA_903927685.1 uncultured Planctomycetaceae bacterium | reverse complement strand
GGGCGCGGAAGTACGCCGAACCGTCCGGTTCGACGGGCACCGTCCCCAGCACCTGCTTGCCGGGCGAAGCGTTGGCCAGGCCCACCCGCGGCGAGTTCGCGTTCGGTGTTGTCTTGGGCAGCACTTGGACGATCCGCAAGGCGTGAATCGTCTCCTGAACGCCCGACAATTGCGGCCAACTCTCGTATACGTTCTGCATGAAGAACGTGCCTTCGCCCGGTGCGGTCTCCGCTAGGGCCGACGAGATGACCGGCGGACGCGGGCGTGCCCGCAACGGCATCGGCCACAAGCTGCCGATGTTGGCGTCGCGGTAAATCAACTCCTTGTTGCCAAAGCGGTCGACCAGGTAGATGCCGAACATGTTGGCCCGATTCGCATCCGGCTCGCCAATCAGCGGTTCGTAACTGTACGCGGCCAGGAAGTAGTCTTCCGACAGCGGATAGGGCGTCCGATAGCAGTGCCCCGGCCAACGTTTTTCCTCGACTGACGGTTCGGGACGCGCCGGAACTCCGGCCGGATTGTACCAGTGGCCGACCGGAGCCTCGCTTTCGGGGAACAGCACGTCCGGCGTCAAACGCGTGACCGGGTCCAGCCCATCGATCCCACGGGCGACGTCCAGCAGGATGATCGAGCCGGCCGTCATGGCGTGATGCGCCGCCGCCGTGGCCATGACCCGATTCGAGCCGGGCACGGGCCGCGCTTCCCAGACGCCGACGGGATTTAGCGTGTTGTTGCCGAAAAACGCCCGCACGTCGCTGCCGTCCGGCCGGACACTCCACAGCTGTTGATAGAACACGGCGTGCCGATCCACGTAGTCCCAGCGGGTGTAGATCACGCGTCCGTCGTTCAGCACGGCGGGATCCCATTCATGCGTCTCGTGGAACGAAATGGGATGCGGATTCGAGCCGTCTGCGTCGGCGATGGCCATGGCGTGGACGGGACAAGGGCCGCGGCCACAGCGATGGAAACCGCCGCGGCGGGTCGACAGGAACAGCAGCTTGCCGTCCGGCAGGTAACGCGGCGCAAAGTCGTCAAAGCCCTCGTTGGTCAACTGGCGCAGATCCGATCCGTCGGCGGCCATTTCGTACAGCCGGTAGTACTGTTGTTCGTTGGACCGCCAGTCAGTCGTCGCGGGGTCCGTCTGGCAGAACGAGAACAGCACCCGGCGGCCGTCCCAGGAGACGTCGGGCGACAGATAGCTGCCCGCGGGCAGTTCGCCCAGTTGGCGGCACTGCAGCGACTGGCCCGGCGCGTCGAGCACGAAGACCCCACCCCCCGGCCGCGCACAGCGGCCGGCGTACTGAGTCAG
The DNA here is from genome assembly GCA_903927685.1 of uncultured Planctomycetaceae bacterium. Next base: position 7,727 of record CAIYOB010000579.1, on the reverse strand, counting down.
CTGATGACTGAAGCTGCTGGGTACGTGCTTCACGAACAACAGGGGCCCGACCTGGGCCAGGGGATTGCGAAAGGCGATCTCGCGTCGCAGCGAGTGGACGTCGCGCCACAGCGATTCCCACTGAGCGTCGGTGGCTTCGGCGGCGGCCAGTCGCTGCTGCTCGGACCGCAACTGGTCCCACCGTTTCGTCAGGTCATCCAACGGGACACCGGTGGCGGCCAGATTCTCGAGCAGCCGGTCGCCACGTTCCTGCGTCGTCTGGATCGCCTGGGACCAGGAGCGAGGTTCGCGCGGCGTGCCGATGCCGTCCTGCATCCGCCAATCCCACTCGATCAACTGCCGTTCCAGAGCGGGCCGCAACGCGGGCAGCACGGGAGGCGGCAACGTCTCGGGAGTCTTGGGCAGCGTCAGCGGGACGTCGAACGCCTGGTCGCCACGGACGCAACGCAGGCGGCTCCAGCGAACGCCCGAGCCGCCTGCCACGCCGCGGGTGACGGCCAGCAATTGTGTATCGCCACCGCCGGCCAGCGGCTCCGTCAGCAGCACAGCCGATTCACCACCGCGGATTTCGCGAACGACCCTTTGGTTGCCGAGCGACAGCTCGACCTCAGCGGGTGTTTGCCCCAGGCCAAACACTTCGGCCGAGATCCGCAACGGCTCGACCACGTTTCGGATCGGGACGATCAGCTGGACTTCTTCACGACGTTCCGCCGTGACGGCCCACATCCGCGCGGACTCCATGACGGCGATTTGCGGCCCTGAGTCACTGGCGATCAGCGACCAACCACCGGCCGCCTCGAACGATCGCGGAGCGTCCTGGCCTTGGATCGCGACGCGGGCCGGTCCGAAGAACGGCACGCGCGGATCGCGCACCAGGCAGGCCTCCGCCCAGTTGGCCATGTCGCAGCCGATCCCGTCGCCGCTGTCGCTGGCGATCAGCCGCAACTCCCGCGCGCCGGCCACCGGCAACTCGACTTGCTTCGCCGGATCGCTGTCGGACATCGGCCCGGCCTCGAAGACGGTCTGCCCATCAACCGCGATCCGGAACGTCACGCTGCCGCGATTGCCGCCTTGCCACTGGACACCGATCCCGGTGCGGAAGGTTGTGTACTGGCCGCGCAAGTCGATCACGATTTCACCGTTGGCGTGGTGGCCCAAGCCCCGGGCGTACCCGGTCTGGCCGATCTGCATCGGCGAGCCCACCGCGCCGCTGCGGGCGGCCGCAGTGTTCAGGCCGAAATCGCCCCAGTCCTGGCGATGCGTCAGGGACAGGCCGGCCGCCGCGTCGCTGACGAAATCCGCGAGCGGATCGGCGGTTTGAGCCGCCGCCGGAATGCCGGTGACACTCCCGACTAGCAGTGCCAAGACGGCGAGCGCATGACATCGGTGTAACCGCCACGCGGCGATCGCCCCGAGACTGTGGCCAAGTCGTCCTTCACGCCGCATAACCGTGCTGCCTTATAGAAGAAGTTTTGGGGGAACACCCTCTGGCGTCCTGGCTCACTTCAGTGGCGAATAGTCGGTCGCGTTCATGAACACGGACTTGACGCCGCCTTGGACCGTCAACGGCCCACCCGCTTTTTCTTCAGATGCTTTGCGGGCCGCCAGCCAGTCGGGATCCTGGCGAAACGCATCAAACGATGCCTTCGCCGCATCGACGCTCTTGTGAGCCAGGATGTAAATCAACGTTTCGCCGGCGCCCGACTGCCCGTCCAGCGGGGACCAATAGCCGACGTTGGTCATCCCGTGTTTCTCGAACAGCTTCAGCGTATGATTGCGAAACCGCGCGTGCAAGTTCTCCAGGTTGCCCGGCGACGCAGTATAGGTCCGCAGCTCGAAAATCCGGTCGCCCGTGCCGGCCGGTTTGACGGCCGGCGAGTAATCGGTCGCGGCCAGCAGCACGGATTCCACTTTGGCCACAATGGGGCCGTCGGCCTCGGTCTCCTTGCGGACCGCCTGCCAGTCGGCATCGGCGAAGAACGACTTCCAAGCCGCCTCGCGGGCTTCGCGGCTGGGGAAGGCCAGCAAATAGACCAGCTTGTTGTCCGGGTTCTCGATCGGCACCCAATAGCCGACATTGGTCAAGCCATGTTTCTCGAACAGCTTGAGCGTGTGGTCGCGAAACCGCGCTTGCAGATCATTCAGCCGGCCTTCCGGTGCGTAGTAGGTGCGCAACTCGAAGACGCGTTCTTCCTGCCCGGCGGCCGCAGCAGCCGTCGCGATCCCCAGAATCACCGTCACAGCCAGAATCCCTTTCGTAGACATGTTGTTGCTCCTAGGCCGAATTCTGAATGGAATATAACAGACGCCGAATCCACGCCACCCGATGGTCCGCGGGCCGCGGTCGCACCGGCTCGTTGACCACAGATCTTACCACATCGAGAATGGATAGCGAAAGCACAGCGGGCGCATTGCGTGCACCACGTTCACGCTTCAGGTAGCGCGGGTGCCTGGTGCGCGGGTGCCTGGGGGCGAGCGCACCGAGACCCAGATTCCGAAGACGGCTCGATCTAATCCGCCAAATGGGCGGCACCCGGGGAAATACCGGGCGATCGTCGCCATCACCTGGACCAACCCCGACGCAGGAAAGGCCGCGCCTTCCCGGCCAATTCTCGACACACGCCCCCTCTACGAAGGATTCTATCCGGGGCCGGTTTCCATCATTATTCATCTTGCCCGGATGAGTTCTTCTTTCCGATATGCTAAGATCCGGGTTCGAAGGAACAGGCAGAGAGGCGGACGGGCCCCCGGGGCGGAGCGAATTCAGCCGGTGCGAGACAAGGCGAGCGCGATGGCTTCCGATAGTTTTCAGGCGACGTTTGTGCCGCCGGCAGTCAGCTTACCGCGGTTCCAAGCGGTTCTGTTCCGCCACCTGTTGTTTCCCGCCTATTGCTACCGCACCTCGTGGGACCGGTCGGCTGCGATTTTCCGGTCCGAAGGCCAAAAAGTGATCGGGCTGGTGCAATCTCTGGTTCCGGCCGCATTCCAGAAGCGAGTGCATATCAGGCCACTTTGGGGCATCGAGGACCGCTCTCGCGATTGGTCGGCTGAGATGGTTGTGGAGCATCTGATTGAATTTGGGGCCGGGATTGCGACCGCCATCATCGAGTTGAGCCAGGGCGAAAGACCGCGAAACCCGCTTGCCGAGGCGATCCCCGTCGGCGGACGAGGTCAAACGCTGATTCAGGATTACGCGACTTTTCTGGACGACTATGCCGCGGCACTCGCCGAAGACGTCGGCGACCGGGACAGCAAGCTGACTTGCCCACACCCCTGGTTCGGCGAGTTGACCGCCCATCGCTGGGCCTGCCTGGGGGCCTACCATCAAGCCCTGCACCGCCGCCACCTGGAAGAGATTGTGGGGCAATTGGAGCTGGGGCCGCGATAGGGCTTGGTGTGCCGTCAAGGTTGAGTGTTGGAGTGCCTGAGGTCGAGTGCAGCGAGCCCCCAGAGGCAAGAACTGGGGGCTCGCCGCTCGTACCTCGTAGCTCGACCCCAGCCACCCAACCCCGATTCTTAGCTTGGACAACGCACTAACCCAGCCGTTCGCGAAGCGAGTCGCGTTCCCGGCGGGTGGCTTCCAGGTCGAACATCAGGTACTTCATGTCCAGACGCAACTGGCTGATCGATTCCTGGATCGTCGTCAGGATTTGCCGCCGTCGCCAGTTGCTCTCGACGACGCGCTGGACCACAGGCTCGAGTGCTTGGCGATGCTCCGTCGGCAACGAGTCGATTGCCGCGAGCAGTTCGAGAATCTCCCGCGGCAGCGGCTTACGAGGATCGAGGTTCGGGAGAGGGTTGGGCATGTTGCTAGCTTTCGACGCGGCGGAATGCCGAGCGGAACACGGACAGCAGACGGCGTGCCTCCGTGCATCCGGAGGCAACCGTGCGTCGCAAGTCCATTGAATTAAAGAAGTTAGGCGAAACGAGCCAAAGGTCGGCCGCGACCGGGCGTTGAGAAAAAGCCACAGGTTGATCTACCCTCGCGTCAAAAATCACGATACAAGCACGACTTACGTCGCCGCGGTCCGTTCGTCCGGGAGCCTCCTGTCGGACCTGTCCGGAGCGTGCCAGCCCTCGAAGTGGTCCTTACGCAACACCTTTCCGGCAAGCAACGTCCGTGACCCACTTGCCTCACGACTCGCCGATCAACCGCTCTCCCTGGCTCGGCTTGGCTGGGCTGCTGCTGGGTTTGGCTGCGCACGCCAGGGCCGACCTCCGGGAATCGTTCGAGTCGGCGCAGCCGACGTGGCGTTTGGCTGACACGGACTGCGGGGCTCGCATTGCCTCCCAGCGCCGCGACTTCAAGACCTTCCGCAGTGGGCAGGCTTCCGAGTCCCTGTCCCTGATGGCCAACCAGGGCACGTATACCTACCTGACTCACCCCATTCCCCAGTCGCGCGTGCTGGCGGAGTGGACGGCTCGGCTCTGGGTGAAAGCGGATCGGACCGGCCTGCAGTTGCTGGCCCGCGTCGTTCTTCCACGGACCCGGGATCCCCAAACCGGAGGGCCGATGACGGTGCTGCTGCGAGGTGACGTTTACGACCGCAGCGGACTGTGGCAGCAGTTGACGATCCGCGACGCGGAACAGCTGTTGGAGCGGCAGGTCCGCGTGCTGCGTTCCCACTTTGGTCCGGATGTCGACTCTCGCGAGGCGTACGCGGACCTGTTGGTTCTGAACGCGTACGGAGGCGTCGGGGCGACGAACCTCTGGATCGACGATCTGGAGTTGCTGGGCCAGATCGCCGCCAACCCGATCACGCCCAGTAGCAGCGTGGCGCCGGGGCCGGAGCCGGCGGTGGGCCCGCCGCCGCTGGATGTCATGCCGCCCCGGGATCCCGGTCTGGGCGAAGTCTCGCAGCTGAACGGTTCGGTGCTGCTGGTCGAGGGCCGCCCCTTCTTTCCGCGCGCCATCGAATACAACGGAGAATCGTTGGAATGGCTGAAGACGCTGGGTTTCAATGCCGTGCGGCTGTCGGCGGCGCCCACGGTCGTCCAGTTGCGCGAAGCGGAACGGCTGGGCCTCTGGCTGATTGCTCCGCCGCCTAACGACGGCTACATCACGCCGAGCCATGACCGGGTCGTGGCCTGGGATCTGGGGTATCGCCTGGGCGACGAACGACTGGAACTGACTCGTCAGCGGGTCACGCAACTGCGACGCTCCGATCTGCGGCCGAATCGACCGCTGCTCGGCGAGCCGGCGGGACGGTTGTGGGGCTACAGCCGCCTGCTGAACATTCTGGTCCTCCGCCGCACGCCGTTGGGCAGCGCGTGTTCCCTGGCAGATTATGGCCGCTGGTTGCAGACCCGGCCCGCCGTGGCGAGGGCGGGAACACCGCTCTGGGCGACGATCCAGACCGAACCGTCCTTGGAGCTGGTCGATCAATGGTCGGCCCTGGGGCTGGCGCCGCCGACGGTGCTGGGCGTCGAATCCGGACAGATCCGCCTGCTGGCATTCCAGGCGGTCGCCTCGGGCGTACGGGGCCTGGTATTCAGCTCGCGCACGCCCCTGGACCAACAGGACGACGAGACGCAGAACCGGGCCAAGCTACTGCAGCGGCTGAACGTCGAGTTGGCACTGGTCGAGCCCTGGGTGGCGGGCGGGACGCGCGGCGACGATGTGGACAGTCCGCAGCCGGGCATTCGCATCGGCACCCTGCAGACCGAGCGTTCGCAGCTGTTTCTGGTTCTGGAGCAATCCGCAACCCAGCAGTTCACGCTCGGGCCGGTCGCCTCGCCCGAATTGTCGGTCGTGCTGCCCAGCACGGCGACGGCGCCCCAAGTGTATTGCTTGACACCTTCCGGTCTGCAGACCCTGACGCATCGCCGCGTGCCGGGGGGGATTCGAGTGGCATTCGAGCGCTACGGACCGGTGTGCCTGGTCGCCATCACCCAAGACGCTTTGGTCGTCAATCACCTGGCCCGCACCTGGGCGGAGAACCGGGCCACAACTTCGAAGCTGCAATACGAACTGGCGGCGAGCGAACTGCAATTGGTCGAGTCCTTGCACGTCCAGTTGACGGGCCAGACACCGGCCGGGTCGGCGGCCGATCAATGGCTCGCTCAAGCCCGCGAGAACTTGCGGCAGTGCCAGGTCTTGTTGGGCGGCAGCGATTATCCGGCGGCGCAAGTGTTTGCCGAAAAGAGCCTGGATCGATTGGCCCTGGTTCGGCGCAACGATTGGGAACAAGCCGTCCGCGATTTTCCCACCCCCAGTGCCAGTCCCTTTTGTGCCGCGTTTTCGCTGTTGCCGCTGCACTGGGAAATGGCCCGGCGGTTGCAGGCGGCCCCGGCCTGGTCGGAGAACTCGCTGGCCGGCGGCGACTTTGAGGACCTCGAGCACCTGCGGTCCAGCGGCTGGCAGAACCTCTCCCACGCCGGCGCCTCGGTGCGGACGTGGGTCGAGCTGACACCGCAATCACCTCGAGGCGTCGGCACGTCGCTGCGGCTGCAAGCGGCCGCGGCCGATTCGAAGTCACCGCCCGGGGTCCTGGAAGATCCGCCCCTGCAGATCACGTCGCCGCCGGTGCCCGTCCGTCGCGGCCAGTTGCTGCGGTTCCACGGCTGGCTCCGGATCCCCGAGCAGACCACCGCCTCGCCCGACGGTGTGCTGATCTACGATTCGCTGGCCGGTCCCGCGCTGGCCGAACGATTTTCCATCACCGACGGCTGGCGCGAGTTCCTGTTCTATCGCGTCGCGCCGGCCGACGGCGGCGTCAGCCTGACCCTGGCGCTCACCGGCCTGGGCGAAGTCGCCTTCGACGACATCTCGATCTCCCTGCACGACCCGGTCGCGCCGCAAGGCACACCCGACGAAGCCCGCCGCCTGCCGCCGACCGGCGAAGGCTGGCGGTGAGCGATCGCTTGCCCCGCGTCAATCCAGCGGAATCACGTCCCGCCCCTGGGAGGTCACGTCCACGATCCGCGTGCCGTCGATCAGAACCTGATACTTGACGCCGGCCCGGCCAGACACGTGCGCCACGGCACCGCGAATCTCGACGGGAAACGGCGCCACGATGCGGTGCTGATCCTGGGCCGCGACCGCCAGACTGTCCAACTGGCCCGCGATCAGTAACCGCAGGCTGATCAGGGCTCCGGGATTGATGTCGGCGGGGCGGCGGCTTTGACTCGGCAAGTCGAACACGTCCGGCAGACAGCCGACGGACGGCCCGTCCGGGTATTGCATCTGCTCGCCGCAAATCAAAATGCCTTCGGCCACCTTCCTCCAATCCAACGTGTCGTCATTCCACGTGCTCCACCCGCTACTCTGTATCAAACGGCAACGGGTGCGAAGAGGCGGACCGCCTGCCACCCCTGCCGCGAGCCGGTTTCTCGGTAGCCTTACGCGGAACATTTGCAGATCGTTTGTCGGCAAGGCGAATGCGACTGCGTGGCAAATTCGCCGGCACCTACAGAGACTACTAACACAGAGGGGTGTGGGGTGTCTCTAATTTCTGGAGAAACGTGTTTACAGCGAGGAGAGACGCGGCTAGAATCTGCCATGCTGTCTGCGTGGGATGCGAATGACGCTCGCAGGTGAGGAGACGGGGAGAAACGCATGAATGATCTGCTTCGGATGGCGACGGCTGAGATCGCACGGTTTCTTGCGGCCAGGTTGCCGAGCCTGGGGCCGGACTGGTGGACGAAACACGTGCTTAACCGGCTGAGCTTTCAGCAGCAACGCACGGCTCGGGATCGGGGGTTCAAGACGCTCCAGCAATTGGACT
>CAIYOB010000578.1 GCA_903927685.1 uncultured Planctomycetaceae bacterium | reverse complement strand
GAATCCGTTGCCCAGCGTCTGGCTGACCGACAGCCGGCTGGCAAAGCTCCGCGTGTGGCCCCACGGCAGGCCGAACCCCGCCCCGCCGAGGTCCGTGGCGTGCAGGACCAACTCGCCCGTGGCGTAACGCACCGGAGCCGCGCTGAAGCTCGTCGCCCGGATCGGCTGGCCCCGGCCGCCGCCGGCGCCGCCGCTGGTCGGACTGGAGCAGCAAGCGGAGCCCCCGGAAGCTCCCCCGCCCGCCCCGGCGATTCCCGGCAGGCCGCCCATCGCCCCAGACCCGGCCAGCGGTCCCGGAACACCTCCCGGAATCACGCAGCACGAGCCCGGAAGCAAGGGCGGGCAGGGCGGAGCCGCAGGCGGCGGCGTTCCGGCCGCCAGCGGCGAGCCCACCCAGATATGGATCCCCGCGCCCAGCGTGCCCGACCACGGCCAGGGGCAGCAGTCCCACGGCACTTGCACGCCGACGTTGTGCAGCACCTCCCCGCAATTGGCCGTCGACTCGACGGAGCCGCCGGCGCACCCGGCCCGCACATCCCAATGGATCGTACACAGCCGGCCCGGGCCGCCCGGCGGCGGAACGTCCATCCACACCCGCACCGGATTGGCGCTCGACGACAGCCCCGAACTGGCTGGCCCCGTCCAATTCGTGCCGTTCCACACCAGCACCGAGCTGCGCACCAATCCCCCGCAACGCACCGCGTCAACCGGCTCGAAACGGAAGTTGATCGTCGAGGCGAGCGAATTCGGACAGTCACCTAACTTCGGCATCTTCCCACCTCCGCCGTTCGTCTCGTTCTCTCATCCCCGAGCCGCGCCGATCCGGGCCCGGGAACATGCCAGACCCCATCCGCATACGTCTCCACCCGCACGCCCCGTTTCGCCGCAAACGCATCGACAGCTGCCTTGACCCCTGGGTAGTCGGGGTGCTGATAGTCGTGCCCGGTGAGCAGGCCAACCGGGGCTAGTTTGGGCCGCCACGCTTGCAGGTCCCGGGACACGCCAGTCGCACTGTGATCGCCATCGATGAACACGAAATCTAAGCCGCCCGGCAAGCTCGCCGCCGCGGCCACCGAATCGCAGGCTAGCAGCGTGCGGCGTTCAGCCGCGAAGGCCGTGCCCCGAGCCGCCTGGACGATGGCGGGAGCCAGTGCGACCTCGGCGGACCAAGTGGCGGGCGGGGCGTCGGCATGTTCCGCCCACGACGAATTCGGCCACAGGTCGACCATGTACAAGTGCAGACCTGGCAAGCTGCGCAGCAGAATTGCCGATGTCTCGCCCAAGTGCACGCCCACCTCGACGCCCACCAGCCTCGATTCGCGCCGATCAGCCTGCGAAAGCATGTCCACGAGAACCTGAGCGCGGTGACGAGTCAGCACGATAGGCATCTGCTCGTGATGCGACCAGCGGCCGCGCCACACGCCGTCGCCATCGCGCCCGAGCGTGCAGGTCTCGTCGTGAACCGAGCCGATCACGAGGCGGCACTGCCCATCGTGGCGAATCCCGAAGTGGTATCGCTCGGCCTCGCCGCCGCCTGTGCCAACCGTGCCATCGGAACGGAAGTGCATGGGTCGCATGTCGTAACCGACGCGGTCGTACGTGTAGAACGCATCGGAAAACTCCGGCAAGACCCCGCCGGCGGAGGATTCGGGCATCTGCGTTGGCTGTCCGACGTGCGGTGCGTTGGACGGTTCCGCACCCAGGAGGGCCGTGGCAACCGGGCTGTCGTCCTCCCGGTAGCTTCGCCGCAGAGTGGGATGACAGGCGTGAGCGCCGATGACAGCCGCTTGGGCCGCAAGGTTTCCGTGCCCGAACTGAATCCAGTTGTACCGCCGATCCAGGAATTGAAGCGGAACTCGCAAGGCGGCCAGTGCGGCGCTGAAGGCGATTTCGTCGGGATTCCGTAAGCCGGGGAAACGGTTGTCCGCGGGCTGGATGGCTTGCGCCAGCTGCAGCACCCGCTGGTGGTGTCGGCGGTTGATCAGGAACAGGCCGCCGTTGAACGTCTCGTCACCGAAGCCGTACACTTCGCCCAACCGCTGCACGCGCGGATCGAACCAGAATCCCCGCACCGCGATCCAATCCGGGCGGTTGAGCCAGAGCTGCGGCGCCCACGCCCGCAGACAGAAGACGTCGGCGTCGAAGTACAGGATGTTCTCTGCGTCCAGGAGTTCGAACAGCCGGAACTTGAGGTGCATGGGATCGCCGACGCCGGCGCGAGTCAGGTCGTCCCGGCCCAGGATGCGCACGTCGACGCCGGCAAAGCGGCGCATGCGCTGCGCCGCCTCCGAGGCGAGTGCCTCGTGTTCGGCGCCGATACCGATCGTGACCGCCAGAAGATCCGCCGACATCAGCGACTCCTCCAACCCCGGGTACTTTTCAGCGCTGCGACCTCGCGACTCATTCCGTCCTCCGTGCCACGAACCAATCCCAGTCGTAGCGATTCAAGAAACTGTCCGGATGCCCCCTCAGGGCCGGGCCCCAGGATTCCGAACAGACTTCCCAGCCTGCTCGCTCCAACTGCTCGTGCCACCAGACCAACGCCCGAAGGCAATGGTGTGTGGGGTCTTCCTGGTCCGCCCGGCGTCCCTGACGCGCCAGCAACTCGACGGTATCCAGGGCACAAAACAACAGCCCGCCCGGGACCACGACCCGCCGCAGTTCGTCGAGGATGTGCGGCACGAGGTGCGGCTTCCAATGCTCGGCCACCTGGGCCGTGTGCACCGCATCCCAGCTGGCGTCGGCGTACAGGTGCAGGTTCACCGCGTCGCAGGTGAACAGCAACGGGGCCATGTCCGGCCACTGCTCGCGGCCCAATTGAATCATGTGCTCGTTGATGTCCACGCCATGCACGATCGCCCCGGCTTCTCCCAGGCCGCGGAGGATCGCGCCGCACGCGCACCCCACGTCCAGCACGCGTTTGCCCTTCAGACCCAGCGACTCGACAAGCCAGCGGCCGTACTGCCGTTGCCAATCCCCGAAGCCCAGGTAGTCCAAGCCGGCGATCTTGTGCTCTTCATAATAGCGGCGGTCGAACCCGTGCGCGGTCAGGCTCTTCAAGAATCGCTTGTTGGCCACGGCCTCGAACTCCTCGCCCGTCAGGCGGCTGTGGACCAGGGCCGGCAGGTCCACGGACAGCTGCTTGTACGCCTGCCAGTGATACGCTCCGCGGAAGTACTCCAACGCTTGAGGTCCGGCCGCCAGTTTTTCGTGATCGCCGGGTAACAGATGCAGAACGTTGTCTGCCAGGTCGAAAAAGTGGACCGGATGATGCTGGGTCCAAACCCCAATCGTCGGCGTACTCGTCGCACCGGCCACGTGCAACGGGCCGCTGTCCACGCCGATCAGCAGCCGCGAAGCGTCGATCAGCGCGGCCAGCGACTCGGCGTCACCCGTGCCTTGGCCGTGCCACAACTCGTGCTCCGCGCCCGGGTTATGAATCGTCTTGCCATCGACCAGCGGCGAACGCCGGTCCCAATCCAGGATCACGGGCACGGCCCCGCAATTCAGGACGACCTCGCATACGTCGCGCACCAGGTCGTGCGGCAGATCCTTGCGGTCCCCCGAGGTGTTTCCTTGATAGTGAATCAGGACCGCGGGGAAGCGGCCGTCGGCCGCGGGCCCGCTCGGGCAGATACCGCCGAGGTACTTCTGCGACAGGCTCTTGGCGCGCTCGCCGTACCGGATCTCATACCGGAACAAATTCTGGCTGGGCGGGATTCCAAACACTTCCGACAGGCACCTCGCCGGCTTGGTGGACGGGCAGTCGGCAAACGCCGTGCGGCATTCATGCCAGTCGAGCGAAAACACCTCGTCATAGCCCGGCGGCGGCCCGTTCTGATGGTCGAGGATTAGCGGCTGGCGGCAGAGGCCGTGATACGCGGAATGCTTGCCTACCAAGGCAGCCACGTCGACGTCCCAGTCGGGCCGATGTTGGCGAAGGTGTTTCAGGACGACCGTCAGCTGCACCGCGTCGCCCAAGCCGTGGCGGAAGCGAACCAGCACGTTGCGGCCCGGACTGGGACGAGGCTCCGGGACGGAGAGCAGCGTGCGTCGGGTTGATGGAACGTTGGGCACTTGCTCCAGTTGCGAGGCGGGCAGCATGGAAATTTCGGAAGGCACCACGGGTGTTTTCACGTGGATCGGTCTCTCCGAGACCGGAGACGAGTCTCGGAGAGACTCGGCCACGTCGCGTGCGTGCGACAGTGCCCCGCCTTCGTAATACAGCTCGATGCGGCGGATCACGTCCGCGGGCGTGATCATGTGCATGCAGCGCGGGATCCGCAGATCGGGCGCGATCTGGACGGGTTGCTCGCACAGCTCGTTGCCGTCCTTCCGATCGCCGTCGCCGACGAGTTGGCAACGGGATTTCCAGCAGCCGCCGTGCAGGCAGCAACTCAGCGCGCCGTTGGTGCTAAGGAACTGGTGATTGGGGTACGCTTCCCAGTGCGCCGGCTCCCGTCCTCCG
>CAIYOB010000577.1 GCA_903927685.1 uncultured Planctomycetaceae bacterium | reverse complement strand
GTTCCAGCACGCCTGCCGCGAAGCGGAGCGGTTGGGGCTGGAACTGAACCTGAACAACGACGCCGGCTGGTGCGGCAGCGGCGGGCCGTGGATCACCCCCGAGCTGTCGATGCAGCGGGTGGTGTGGACCGAGACGTCCGTCGCCGGGCCAGCTCGATTCGCCGGGACGCTGGCGCAGCCGCGGCCGGTCCAGGACTTCTACCGGGACATCGCCGTGCTGGCGATGCCGGCGCCGGCCGAGAACGCCCGGATCCAGAACATCCAGGGCAAGGCGTCCTTCAAGGCCCAGCATTTCCCGCCACAGCCCGCCACGTTCCATTCGCTGCCCGCGGAGGCGGTGATCCCGCAGCAGCAGATCGTGGACCTGACGGCGCAGATGAGCCCCGCGGGAGAACTCGCCTGGGACGTGCCCGCGGGCCAGTGGCTGATCTTGAGGCTGGGGCACACGACGACCGGCAAAGACAATCATCCCGCGCCGGCATCGGGACGCGCGCTGGAGTGCGACAAGTTCAGCAAGTCCGCGGCCGAATCGCATTACAACGCGCTGGTGGGGCGGCTGGCCGCGGACAATCCGGGGTTGACCGGCCCGGGCAAGGTGTTCGTGTCGACGCATATCGACAGCTGGGAAGTCGGCTCGCAGAACTGGACGCCGCGGATGCGGGACGAGTTTCGGCAGCGGCGGGGCTACGACCTGTGGCCCTACTTGCCCGTGTTCACCGGCCGCGTGGTGGACAGCCTGGAAACGTCGGAACGGTTCCTCTGGGACTTGCGGCAGACCGTGTCCGACTTGATCGTCGAGAACTACGCCGGCCACTTCCGCACGCTGGCCCGGAAGCACGGGCTGCGGCTGTCGATCGAGGCGTACGGCGAGCCGGCCGACGACATGACGTACGCGGGGCAGGCGGACGAGCCGATGTCCGAGTTCTGGTCGTGGGCTAAGTTCGGAGCGGCGGAAAGTTGCACGGAGATGGCTTCGGCGGCGCACACCTACGGCAAACGCATCCTGGGCGCCGAGGCGTTCACCGCCACCGACGCCGAAAAATGGCTCGGCCACCCGGGCAATATCAAGGACTTGGGTGACTGGGCGTTCTGCGAGGGCGTGAATCGCTTCGTCTTCCACCGCTATGCCGCGCAGCCCTGGCGGGACGTCGCTCCGGGCATGTCGATGGGGCCGTGGGGCCTGCACTACGAGCGGACGCAGACCTGGTGGGAACAGTCGAGGGCTTGGCACGAGTACCTGGCCCGCTGCCAATTTCTGCTGCAGCAGGGGCTGTTCGTGGCGGACGTGTGCTACCTGCAGCCCGAAGGCGCGCCGCGCCAGTTCGTGCCGCCGCCCACGACGGCGCTTGCGCCGCACGTCCGCGGCGGGTATAACTTCGACGGCTGTACACCGGAAGTGGTGCTCACGCGGATGAGCGTGGCCGACGGCCGGATCGTGCTGCCCGACGGCATGAGCTCCCGGGTGTTGGTGTTGCCTCAAGTCGAGACGATGACGCCGGCGCTGTTGCGCAAGGTCGGGGAACTGGTCCGCGCCGGCGCGACGGTGTTCGCGCCGACGCGTCCGGCCAAGGCGCCCGGCCTGACCGACTATCCCGCGTGCGACGGGCAGGTCCGGCAGTTGGCTGGCGAGATCTGGGGTGACGGGCCGGCGCCGGCGGCAATCAGCGAACGGCCGTTGGGCCAAGGCCGCTTGATCTGGGGCGGCGCACTGTCGCCGCAGCCGCTGGGCGAATCGGACGTACCGCCGCGATTGGACGCGGCCAAATGGATTTGGCGGCGCGAGGGAAATCCAGCCGCGGCAGTACCGCCCAGCACGCGTTACTTCCGCCGCGTCGTCACGCTGGACGACGATGCGCGCATCGCAACGGCCCGGTTGGTGCTGACAGCCGACAATTCGTTCGAGTGCTGGGTCAACGGCCGGCGAGTGGGCGAGGGTGATCGCTTCGACCAACTGTTCGTGATGGACGTCGCAGCGGCGTTGCGGCCGGGGACGAATATC
>CAIYOB010000576.1 GCA_903927685.1 uncultured Planctomycetaceae bacterium | reverse complement strand
TTCGCCGCCTTCGACCGGCTCAAGGGCAAGGTCGAACAAGCCGAAGCGGAGGCCGAGGCGATGGCCGAACTGCGCGGTTCGAGTGCCCGGGCGGCGATCGAGGAAATGGGCGACGCCCTCGACGAGGAATTCGACGTGGCCTCCGAACTCGCTGCCTTGAAACAGAACATGAAGAAATAGCATGGCCGAGTGCGTCGTCAAATCCGGATCGCCGGAGCGTTTGGCGGAGCTTCTCGCCGGCGGGGCATCCTGGTCGGCGACGGAAGCCCTGTGGCTCGTCCAGCGACTGGCCGTCCAGGTGCAGGCGTTGCACGAGGATGGACGGCTGCACTTGGCCATCGGTTCCGAGGCGGTGACCATTGATGACGCGGGACGGCCGCACTTGTCCGCGGCGAGCGGTCCCCGGCGATTCGGCGGAGAAGAATCCGACCCCGAGTTCTGCCCGCCGCTTTTCGCCGAAACGGAATCGCTCGAATTGCCGCTGACGATCGCAGCCGCCATGGCCGTCCTGCGGCAGCACGGACGAACGACCGACCCTCGCCGCATCGATGTGTATCAACTCGGCGTGCTGTTGTGCCGCCTGCTGACCGGCGAACCGCTGCTGGCCTACATGTTCCGTCCGGCCGTCAAGGCCCGGATTCCGGCTGTCGCCAGGACGGTCTTGGCCCGGGCCTTGGCGATTGACGACGCGAATCCTTACGCGGACTGTCAGCAGCTGCTGGCCGCGCTCGGCGATGCCGTCCGCGACGCCGATGCGGCACAGACGCCGAACCGCGAGGCAGAGACGCCGGCGGGCGGCAGCGTGATTGAGCCGAGCGATACACCGCCTCAAGGCCGCCCTGTGGCGTTCCCGCCCGACGCCAAGCCGAGCGGGCCCGAATCGTTGCCGTTCGAGCAGTTGGGGCATTACCGGATCGTCGCCCGGATCGGTCGCGGCGGGATGGGCGACGTCTACCAGGGCTATGACCAACCGCTCGACCGCTACGTGGCCATCAAGGTGTTGCCGGCCGAATTGGCTCGCGACGCGGAATTCGTCCGCCGCTTCCAGGCCGAGGCGACGGCAGCCGCCAAGGTGGCTCATCCCAACGTCGTGCCGGTCTACTTCATCGGCCAGGATGCCGGGCATCATTTCTTCGCCATGCAGTTCATCACGGGCGAGTCGCTCGCCCGGCGTCTGGCGGGCCAGCGGCGGCTTCCGCTGGACGAAGTGCTGACCATCGCTCAGGACTGCCTGGCGGGGCTCCAGGCCGCACATGCTCACCACTTGGTGCATCGCGACGTGAAGCCCGGCAATGTGTTGTTGGACGAGCAGACCGGCCGAGCGGTGCTGGTCGATTTCGGGTTGGTGCGGGCCGCGGGTCAAGGCAATCAACTGACGGCCACCGGCGTGGTGATGGGCACGGTCGACTACATCGCGCCGGAGCAGGCCCGCGGACTGAAGGTGGATGGCCGAGCCGACATCTATTCGTTGGGCGTGCTGCTCTACCAATCGCTTGCCGGACGGCTGCCGTTCGTGGCCGATTCGCCCACGACGATGATGTTCCAGCACGCCTACGAGGAGCCGTTTCCGCTCTTGGAGGCGGCCCCGGACCTGCCGCCGACGATCGCCGCGATCATCGCCCGCATGATGGCCAAGCAGCCGGACGAGCGCTACGCCACTTGCGCCGACGTGCTGGCTGACATTCGAGCCTTTCGCCAGGGGCAATCGCCAGCCCCAATTCAGCCCGAGGGCGGAGTCGCGACGGACGATTGGCCGCTGGTCGAGAAGGAATCGATCGCAGCGGAAGACCTCGAGCTGGGACGAACCGGCGTCGGGCAACGGGCGCGGGATTGGGCTGCCACGATTTTCCGGCGTCATGCCCCGCAGGCCCTGCAGGACTTGCAGACGACCACGCAACAAGTCGATGGGGCGGTCGCCCAATACGAACGCCGCCGACGCGGGTTGGCAAAGCTGCTCTCTGAAGCGCGGGACATCCGCGACGACCTTGCCGCGCAGTTCGAGGTGAACCAACACGCCGCAACCGCCGCCGCTCGTGAGATTGAGTCCGACGCCGGCGAAGATCAACGGCAGGCAGCCCAGGCAAAGAAGCAAGCCTGCGACGAAAACCTGGTCGCTCTCACCAAACAGCACGCGGAGCAACAGCGGCAGGTTGAGGAACTGGAAGAACAGTTGGCCAAGGCCGACGCGAAGCTGGTGGGACTCCGCAGCCAGCGAGACTCCCTCCAAGCCCGGTTAAAGGCGGCGGAATTGGAAAGCCGCTGGGCCGAGCCGAAACCCAGACTTGTTCGGCTTCCCCGCGGCATGGGGATCGCGATCCTGGTGGGTGTCATGGGCGTCGCGGTCCTGGCGTGGCTGCTGTTCCGAGTCAGTAGGCCGTCTGGATCGACAGCCGATTCGCGCCCCTCAGCCGAATCGCCTCATCTCCAGACAAGCGATCCTGGTTCCCTCGCCACCACATCGGGAAAGGCGGGGGAAATTGTGGTTGCGATGCCGTCGAAGCCGGTTCGCTACGGGTTCATGCCGGATGGCTCCGGTTTTCTCGTAGGCGAAGAGGACGCGACGATCTGGCTTTACCGTTTACTGAACAGAAAAGTGGTTCAGTCCACGCGTCTGACGGGGTTGCCGCCGCCAGA
>CAIYOB010000575.1 GCA_903927685.1 uncultured Planctomycetaceae bacterium | reverse complement strand
TGGCGCGGACGATTTCTGTCCAGTCGTAGACCCCGGCGGTCTGGTGGTCAGGTTCTACGACCAGGAAATCGGCCGGATCCCAATTGCCGTTCAGCAGGCGGCGGATCAGCGAGAGACTGCCGTCCAGCTGCTGGCACGTCTTCCCGTGCCGTTCGGCTTGCGTCCGAAACCGGTCCGCCGCGCCCAAGTCGCTCGTCTCCGGCAACTCGATGAAGACGACACGGCTGCCCTCGGGGTCGGCGGTCTGGGGATACATGCTCTCCCAGATATATTTGGCGTTGTCCTCGCCGTACTGAGCTACCAAGGCGACGTACTGGTCGCCGAATTGGATCTGACGCTCGCCGCCCTCGGTGCGCAGGTAGTAGCTGCCGCGTTCCAGGTATCCGACGGAGCTGAACGGCGTGCTGGGATTGTCCTGGAAATGCTCCTGAAATCGTTCCTTCGAGCCCAGCAGGATCGTGCAGCAGTCGTGGGCTCGGGGCAGCACCAGCTTCGTCTTCCGAGCCTGCAGGCCCACCGCCGCGTTTCCGCACAGGCCGTACAACAGCAGGATCGCGTCGTAGGTTTTCGAGGCCTGCTCGGTCTGGTCGATCTTGGCCTGCAAGCTGGCGTTCAGCACTTGCGGCTGGGCGTGTTCACCCAGTTCCAGAAACTCGACGTCGATCACGTGCGGCGAGCGTGCGATGCACCAGCACGCTTCGCGCATGAACACGTTACAGGCGATCAGTTTCAGGAGCATCTGCGCCTCGGCAGACCGCGTTACGAAACTAAAGCCCGGACGCCGGGGGCGTGGCCCGCCTGGCCGAACTGAATCATCCGCTGTTTGCAGACCTCTTGCATCGCGGTTCGCGCCGGCTTCAGGTAGTCGCGCGGATCGAACTTGTTCGGCTCACAGGCGAACACCTTGCGGATCGCGGCGGTGATGGCCAGCCGGTTATCGGTATCGACGTTGATCTTCCGGACGCCGTGCTGGATCGCCCGCTGGATTTCCTCGACGGGCACACCATAGGTCTGCTTCATGTAGCCGCCGTACATGTTGATGATGTCCAGCAGTTCCTCGGGGACGCTGGACGAGCCGTGCATAACCAGGTGGGTATTCGGCAGTTGCTTGTGAATCTCTTCGATGCGGTCGATCCGCAGCACGCTGCCGGTCGGCTTGGTCTTGAACTTGTACGCCCCGTGGCTGGTGCCGATGGCGACCGCCAGGGCATCCACGCCGGTGTCCGCCACGAACCGGACCGCCTCTTCGGGCGAGGTCAGCAGCTGGTCGTGGCTCAGCGTGCCCACGGCGCCGTGCCCGTCTTCCTGCTCGCCCGTTCCCGTTTCCAGGGCGCCCAGGCAGCCCAATTCGCCTTCGACCGACACGCCGCGAGCGTGCGCCTGTCGCACGACTTGGGATGTCACGTCCACATTGTACTTGTAATCGCCAGGCGTCTTGCCGTCTTCCTTCAGCGAGCCGTCCATCATGACGGAGGTGAACCCATTGTCGATGGCGCTCATGCACGTCTTGACGCTGTTGCCGTGATCCTGGTGCATCACGATCGGGATCTGCGGGTACAGTTCCGCGGCCGCCAGCATCAGGTGGCGCAGATAGTTGTCTTGCGAATACGAGCGGGCACCGCGGGATGCCTGGACGATGACCGGGGAATCCGTCTCCTTGGCGGCCTCCATGATAGCCTGGATCTGTTCCATGTTATTGACGTTCAAGGCGGCGACGCCATAGTTGTGCTCGGCCGCGTGATCCAAAAGCGTCCGCAGGGGGATCAAAGGCATGTTACGTACTCCTCTCCAAAGGTTTTCCTGAAATGACAAAAATATATTACGCTATCGTGGTTGCGTCGCGATAGGGGTGAGTGCCTGCAGGGGGCTGAACAAATCGTCAAATTGGGTTTGGGCCAAACGCAGCAGGAAGATCCGGTGGGGCGACTCCTTGACGTCGGCGACTTGGGTCCCTGGTTCCAGGGTCCCCGCCCCGCAACTCGCGAAGGCCTTGCCCAAGCCGCCAGCCGCCGACGACGCCGACAGCACAAGCGTCTGGCCGGGCAGCAGAGTGGCGGTGACTTGCAACTCGTCAAAGCGGACGGAATCGCGACTGGCGTCCAGGCGAAAGAGCCCGTCCTGGCCGATCCAACG
>CAIYOB010000574.1 GCA_903927685.1 uncultured Planctomycetaceae bacterium | reverse complement strand
TGCCCGGGCAGGAAAAGTCTTCCAACCGCGCGGCCAGGGCGCTGGAGTGGAAACCGCCGGTGACCACCAGCAGCACGCCAGGCACTTCGCCCCGCGTCCGCCGAATCTGCTCGGCCATGAACGCTTCCCGCCGCTGGTCCACGGCACGGACGTCCTGCTCCCAGAGCCGAGTGTGAAAGCACAGCGGGTGCACACGCTGCAGATAGTCCGCCAGCGTGAGTTGCTCGTGCGACTCGATCAACTTGTCCCACAGATCGTCGAAATCTTCGACCTGCATGCGTGCGCACAAGGCTTGCACGTACCTGCCGCGTCGCAGTTCGGCATCGCCGTAGCGGTGCGACGTCCGGTCCTCGCGGGCGACCTCGGTCCAGGGCAAGTCGATGAAGCGGACGACCGCGCCGGCCTGCGCCCCGCGCTGCAGGGCCGACCACTCGGGCGAGTATTCGCAGAACGGGTAGTACGCGCCGCAGGTCCCGTCCGAGCCGCGGAAGTAGCTGTAGATCGCGATCGGCAGTTCGTGCTCCAGCAGCAATTCCGGCAAGTGCGGATTGAAGTCGCTGGGGCCTTCGATCAGCACGGCGGCCGGTCGCCGCCGGTCGATCCACTGGGCCAACAGCGCCGCGCACGCCGGACTGTGATGGCGCACCGGGAAATAGACGACGTCGGCCTCCGCGTCGCACAGCCGGGCCAGGAGCCGCTGGACCTGCGGATCGTCAACACAGTTCGTGCCGGGCGTCATAGAACCGTTTCCACAACGGGTTGCCGCGTTTCTGAACGACGTGATCGAAATAGTGCCGGACTTTCTTTAAGTCGTCAGGATTGTCCTTCAGCACCGTGCCGACCAGGTGCTGGACGACGTGTTCCGGCTGGACCAGGCCGTCGCTGTAGTAATAGGCGTGAATCCCCGCCGCACAGGCCGTGCTGACGGCTTCGGCCGTGCTGAGCACCGTCGACAACGTCTCCATGCCTTTCCCGTCGATGGTCTTGCCAACACGCAGTTCCCGGAACGTCGTGACCAGCAGTTCCGTGATGTCCGGCGTCAGGGCGACCGGAACTCCGGCCCGCTCCAGATGGCGATTCGTCTCCCGCTGGACGAGCGCCATTTCCTGCGAGATATCGGCGATCGGGGCGACCGTCTCGAAGTTGAACCGCCGCTTCAGCGCCGCGCTCATTTCATTGACGCCGCGATCACGGGTATTGGCGGTCGCGAGCACATTGAAGCCTGCCCGGGCGAACAGCATGCGGTTCTCGTCGCGAAGTTCGGGGACCGCCAGCACCCGGTCGCTGAGGATCGACAGCAGCACGTCCTGGATCTCCAGCGGACAGCGGGTGATCTCCTCGAACCGCACCAGCTTGCCGTACTTCATGCCCAGGAACAGCGGGGCCGGGACCAGCGCACGCTCGCTGGGGCCTTCCGAGACCAGCAGGGCGTAGTTCCAGGAATAGCGGATGTTATCTTCGGTCGTGCCGGCGCTGCCTTGAATCGTCAGCGTCGAATCGCCGCTGACGGCGGCGGCCAGCAGTTCGCTCAGGTAGCTCTTGGCCGTCCCCGGCTCGCCGATCAGCATCAGGCCGCGATTGGTGGCCAGGGAGACGATGCAACGTTCCAGAAAGGCCCGCCGGCCCACAAATTTGGGAGCCAGCCCCAACGCTTCGTCCCCGAGCACAAAGGCGAGCACGGCGCGCGGCGACAGCCGCCAGCCGGGCGGGCGCGGCTCGTCGGCACAAGCCGACTCGAGGCGGGCCAGTTCTTCCGCGTACAGCACTTCCGCCGCCGGTCGCTGCAGCGACGATCCGTTCCCCGAGTCCACGCCGCCGCCGGCCGAGGGCGAGGTTAGAGGTTTCTTCTTTGCCATCTCATTTC
>CAIYOB010000573.1 GCA_903927685.1 uncultured Planctomycetaceae bacterium | reverse complement strand
TCGCGGCGCGCGGTGATGAACGGCTCGCCAGCGTACGGTTCGATGATCGCCGCGAACACGTCGCCGGCCGAATTGTGGACGAAGCTGGCCGAGTCAGTCGGAACGGTGTAGCCGCGCCGTTGGCCGCCGTCGATGGTCAGCGGCAGCCCGTGCGCGACAACTTGCAGATCCAGCGCATCCTGATGCTCGTGGCCCACGCCATAGCCGACGCGGACGTAGGCCGCACGGCGAAAGCGGTGGTCGTCGTGCTCCAGACCCGCTTCCAGAATGCCGGCCCAGGTGGGCAGCACGCGCGAGCGGTTGTCCAACCACGGCGCCCGCCGCTGGCGCCCGGCCGCCGCGACGATTTCGGACCACTCGGCGTCCGTCTCCGGGCCGCGGCCCAGACGATGGTACACCAGGAACGCAAACTTCGGATCACGCGTCCACCGCCACCCGGCGCGGGCGAACTCCAGGTCGCGCAGCGTATGCCCGGGGCCCTTGTCCGGCCCGCAAACGTCGCCGATCCGCAGGA
Organism: uncultured Planctomycetaceae bacterium; assembly: GCA_903927685.1. The sequence goes on along the minus strand of CAIYOB010000573.1, from coordinate 10,525 downwards.
AATCGCGGCCGCCCACGACGTTTTCCAGCCGCCAGTCCAGGTGCGCCGCCGGCTTGGGATACCGCCGCCGGTCGGACAAGTCGTATTGCGGATCGCCGCCGGCTCGCAAGTATTGCTCCAGGGACGCCGCCACGCGGCTGGCGCCTTCGCCCTGCGCATAGTACGTGCTGCCCACGAACTCGGTCCCTTCGCGGTTCGTGCCGCTGATCATCGTATCCTGGATCCCGCCCACGGGCAGCGGGTAGATGAACGTCCGCGAGAACAGCCATTCCAGCCACGGATCCGTCACCCGGCGGTCGCCAACCACGGCCGCCAGATTCGCAATGTCCATCGGATCGGTGTTAGACCTCGTGCACCCGGTTGCCGATCGGCGTCCAGGCGGCTCCCGTGTTCGGATCGTTCGCATCCGGAAAGAACAATCCGGCGCCGTCGTCGCTGAGGGGATACGGCGCGGGCAGCCCGCGGCGGGCGTGCAGGTCGTCGAGCGTGTACACAAGTTTCAGCTTGGGGTTGACCAGGAAGATCTGTTCCGCCGGGAGGCCGGCCCAGGCGAGGTCCTGGCCGCGAGCGGGCGGCACCCAGGCGCCGTGCTGGTCCACGATCTGCTCGCCGGTCAGGCCGCCGCCGCCAGCCCGCACGCCGGACACCGTGCCGTACCCCGTGCGGCCGACGGCGAACTCGCTGCCCTGCGAGTTGACCGGTGGAAAGCCGTTCCAGATGGCGGCATCCCGGCGGAACCGCTCCTCGGCGGACAGCGGCGCCGCCGGCTGGTGCCCCTTGGCCGCCAGATCTTGGCGCGCTGCTTGCGCGGCCGGTTCGGCGCTGCGCAGCGTCGTGCGGGTCTTGAGCGCCCGCCGCTCGCTGCCCGCCAACACGTCATCCAGGCTGATGTTGTGCAGCAGCAGGTCGACGGCCGAGCCGCGATCCAGGCCGACTTCGGCCTGGTAGGCCCGCCGCACCGGGGCGTGAAAGTAGATTTCGGCCAGGCTGTAGAATTCGTCGCAATAGCCGACGTGCATGCGGTAGTTGGACGTTTGGCCGGCCAGGCCGTCGTTGATCGACATCCGCACGTACAGCGGCAGGCGGAACGGGCGCAAACACTCCGTTTCGACCGCCCCGATCAAGCGAATCGCGTACAAGCCTGCGGACAACTCGCCCAGTTCCAGACGCAGCGCCGGTCCGCCCACCCGCATCCGCACCACGGGCACGGGCGGATGCTTGCGGCCGGTCGGTTGAGGCGGCTCGTGCCGCGGCACCCAATACACCGGCTCGGCGTACTGTTCGACCAGCCGAGGATCGACGCCGGGCAGTTCGGGTGCCAGGAAGTTCCGCAACTGGCTCTGCCGGTCGAAGAAGCTGCGGATCGGCATGTACTTGAACATGTACGCCCGCCAGTGCTCGACCGAGCCTGCGTACAGCTCGCGCTCTGGAGCCATCCCTTGCGGACTCCATGGGCCATACTCCTGGCCCATGTCCACCACGGTCGGGCTTTGCTGAACCAGTTCCGGGATGCACCCCGGGTATCCCGCCGGCTCGCCATACCGCGTCGGGTACAGCGGCAACCGTATTCCGGCCAGCGGGCCGCCGACTTCGTATTCCGCTCCCAACGCCAGCGCCGCGGCGAGCGTCGCGGTCCACCCACAGACGAAGAACATCCAGGAAAACCTTGCCGCCATCGCACCTATACCTCCGCACGGGGCATCGTTATGGCCTTGGCTCGGCCTCGAGCGCCACCGGGTCGCCGGCGGCCAGCGATTGGATTGGAATGATCGCCAGTTCGGCGCTGTTGCGGTTGCCGCCCCGGGCGCCGTCGTTGGAATAGGCCACGTACAGCTGCCCCGCGTGCTCGACGGCGTACGGGTAGGACAGCCGGCACTTCGGATCCGATTCCCCGGGCCCCTCGTGAACGGCGTCGCGAATCTGGTAGATCCTGCTGAACCACTTCTCTCCCGGACGACTCACGGCGATCGTCAGGGGGCTGCGGCGGTTGCCCGCGTCGGCGGTCGTGGTGCCGATCAGATAGCGCTGGCCGGTGGACAGCACACCCGCGTACGGTTTGGAAGCCGCCAGGGGCAGGTTGCTCGCGCGGATCATCGACCAGGTGCGGCCGTAGTCGGCGCTCGACGCTGCCAGGGCGATCGGCCGGCCCCAGCGGGCGATGACCAGCACCGAGGCGCCGTCCACGATCACGGTCGACTCGCCCCACATCTCCAGCTCCGGCGGCTTGGGGATCGGCACCACGTCCCACTTCGAAAAATCGTCGCCGCGGCTGATGGCCACCGCCGCCGGATCGTCGGGGCCTCCATAGCCGGCCGAGACGGAGATCCCGGCCATGATCCAATTGCCATCGGCCATCTTCAGCGGCTCCTGCAGCGGCCAGAAGCCCTGCTCGGCCACCACGCCGAGCGGCTGCCACCGGCCCGTCAACTCGTCCCGCTGATACGCCCGCGTGTGGACGCGCTGCATGTGGTCGTCGAAGCAGCCGTGGAAAGCCCACAGCCGCCCGGCGTGCGACAGCAGCACACCGTGGCTGACCGCCGGATTGGCCGGATTCCCGTCGTCGATGCCGAACAGCGGTCCCCAGGTCTTGCCGCCATCGGCACTGCGGCGCCCGTGGGCGACCTCGGTGGACGTGTTCTCGCTGCCCCGGTTCTGGCCGAACGTGACGAGCAGCTCGTCCCGATGCCAGCTAACCGCCGCCCCATGCAGCCAGTGGTAGCCGTCCCGCTGCGGCTCGTGCGGCTTGACGACCGCGAACTGGACCCCCTCCAACGGAGTACAGTCGGCGGCGGCCGGAACCGGCTGGGCCGGGTCCCACAGCACAAACCGTTCGTCCGCGGGCAACTGACGGCCGACGTTGGCCCACGCAGTAGCGGAGAGCATGACCCACACCAGCATGCCGCTCGGTCTCCAACGCATCATTTCGGGATCCTCCGATTCATCGTCACCCTGGGTTGGTTTGGCCACTTGAAAACACAAGCTGGACGGGCCTGTGAGTCCGCTGGTTGAACTCCAGTTTTTGTTCGGGTATCCCACGGATGGCAAAGCCGACCCACGGATATAGACTCCGTGCTACCCGCATCCATGGGCCGGCTTTGCCATCCGTGGGAAAAAATACTCGCAGGAACAAACTCGCTTGCGACACCGAGTTGTTCAACTGCCCGAAGGTGGCCTCGGGGCCCGGCGCAACGCCCCCAGAGGCCAACGCTCAGGGCAGCAAGACCTTCTCGTACAACGGCTCGCCCTGCATCGAATGAAACTGCATGGTCAGCGAGCGGTCGTCGGGCCGGTAGCGCACGCTCAGGAAGCCGCCGCGGCTGGCCGCATAGGGACGCTCGACGCCCTCGTACAGGGGAGGCACCGCCTGGGTGTGCTCGTCGCTGGTCGGTCCGCAGCTGAACTCGTGCGTGCTGCGGCCGTTCCGGCGGTCCAGGGAATGATACTGCCAGTGCCGATCGCCGCACATCAGGACCACGTTGTGCAGGTTCTGCTCCTTGAGCCAGTCGAGAAACGCCTGCCCCTCGTGCCAGAAACCGTTCAGGTTGGCGTGGTTGTCGCCCTTCATCAACCGATCGGGGCCGATGATCGGGTTGGGGGAGATGATGATCCGATGATCGGCGTCGCTCGCCAGCAGGGTCTCCATCAGCCAGGCTTTCTGCTCCCGGCCCCAGATCGATTTGTCCGGCCCGTCCGGCAGGTTGTTGGGCGAACGGAAGTCGCGGTTCTCCAGCATCCACATCTGAACGCCTCGTCCCCAGCGAACCGTGCGGTACGTCTTGTCCCCCAGCGGGAACACCTGTTTGAACACCCGGATGCCTTCCTCGTGCGTCAGCCAGGCGGCGTCGAGTTTTTGCTTCCCCTTGGTCTCGATGAACCGGGCCTCCGGATCGGCATTCTTCGCCCCGACCCACCTGCCCCGCATGTACGGATCGGCGTCATTGAAGCGGTAGTCGTGGTCGTCCTTCATGAAATAGCCGCCGACGTGCCGGTAGTAGTCCCGCATGCTGGGCAGGCCGAACATTTTCTGGTAAGCCTGCCAGGCCTGAGGCACATTGCGGGCTTGCCCCTGGCCGTCGTAGTAGACCGTGTCCCCGTCGGAAACGCAGAAGTCGGGGCGTTGCGCGGCCATCGGCCGATACGTCGAGTCCCCGCGGGTGTCCTGGCAGGTGGTCAGATGGAACATGACCGCCGCCCGCTGGTCAGGCGCCGGCGCCGTCAGGAAGGAAAACGGTTCGGACAAGCGGGACTCGGCCGCTGGTTCGGCGCGGAACTCGACGCGGTAGAAGATGCGCCGCGCCGGCGGCAGCTCGCCCAGTTGGAACTGGATTGAATAGTCCTCCGCCGCCCGGGCCGTCTCCCACGCGGTGGTCTTGGATTCGGTCAGGTTCTGCTCGGTGCTATAACGCAGTCGGGCTTGTCCCTCGCGTCCGGGAATCAGCCCCCGGGCATCCTGCCCCGGCGTGGCGGTCAGTCGCACGTGGACGATCGCGGACCGGTCGGTGATTTCGCCCGCTTTGGCGCCGCTCCCGACGTACAGTCCGCCGTCGGAAGTGGGCGGTTGGATCGCCGGAACAGCGGGCTGCTCGGCCAGTTCCGAATCCGCGGCAACCGGCCGCATCGTCAGTCCCAGGAGGAACGATGCGAGGAGAATACCTGCTCGATTCATGGTGTATCGCTCGTTCGAGTTCGTGAGGGATCAGGGGACGCGACCGTGACGGCGCACCCGGATTATACTCCCGGCGTCTCTTGACGGAACCCAGCCCATGACGATTCGCGACGACAGCCCTCCCTGGCCGCTCCCGCGTCCACCCCTCCCCTGTCCTGGTCAACTAAAGACAGGCCCACAGCGGTTCGGCCAGGTACGGCAGCGGCGTCTGGCTGCGGACTCGTTTGCATACCAGTCGCACGCGTTCGGCCGTCACCCAGCCGCACGCGGCGGGCACCGACTGCAGCTTGATCCGCTCGGCCCCCCAGCAACCGTTTCGCGCGCTCGATCCACTCGCGGCAGATGTGGTCGGACAAGGTCGGAGCAACTTCGGCCTTCGGCATTCACTCGCCGGCGGAGGTTTCGTCCTGCGTCAGGGGCGTCTCGTCGTCCTCCGCCGTGAAACGCACCTTGAGATAGATCTCCGCCAGGGACAACTGGCACTCGATGGACGGCAGGACGACGGTCTCCTCCAGGGAGCTGTTTTCCGTCAGCAGCCACTGGTCGCGTCCCTGACGCACGTAATGCTCGACCAGCGGACGGTCCTGGCTGATCAACACGTACTCCCGCAAGGACGCCAGACGGCGATAGTGCGTGAACTTCCGGCCTCGGTCGTAGTCCGCGGTGGACGGCGAGAGCACTTCGACAACCACTTTCGGATTCAGCAGCGTGTCGACTTCCGCGTCCTCGAACTCGGGCTCGCCGCACACGACCGTGACGTCGGGATAGGTATACAGTCCCGTGGGGCTGATTTTGACCCGCATGTCGCTCGGATAGACTTCGCAGTCGCGGTCCCGTAGTTGCTGGCGAAGTTCACCGGCGACATTCATCGCAACCAGGTTGTGCTTCCGGCTCGCGCCGGACATGGCAAAGACCTCGCCGCGCAGGTACTCGCTTTTCGTCTCGGCGCGCCGTTCGCGAGCCAGGTACTGCTGCGGGGTCAGGTACGGCTTGGGTACAGCGGACATGAGCACAGTCTCCCAGGGTCATGGAGGGCGTCTGGCCCGATTCTAGCGTGGATTGCCGTGCCGCGTCTACTGCTGTCGTCAGCCGCCAACGCTCAGTGGGTGCCTGGCGTCGAGCGCAGCGAGCCCCCAGTGCCAAGAACTGTGGGCTCGCCGCTCGTACCTCGTGGCTCGCCCCCAGGCACCCGGCCCCCGTGTCGGCCGTCCGGACTCGGCGCCGGATTGGCCCCGCCACTCGCGGCCCACGGAGTCACCGCCCGCCCCGTGCCGCTCACGCGGGCCCCGCCTTCGGCTCGACCTCCAGCGGCCGGCCGGGCACCCAGTGGAACCGCAGATCCCCGGGCTGCAGGCGGCCGGGCTCACGGGCGCCGGAGCCCTTTCGCTTGCTGGCTGAATCGCCCAAGTCGGCTCGCATCCGCTCGGCCAAAGCTTGGATCTTGGCGACTTCTTCCGGATGCTGCTCGATCACGTTGACGGTCTCGCCCGGATCGGATTCCAGGTCGAACAGGGCCAGGTCGATCTTGCCTTCCTCATAGGGGACGGGTTGGCCGCCGGTGCCGCCGGGCTTGCCGCCCAGCGTCCGATAGCCGTGCGGGAAGTGCAGCTTCCAGCGGCCCATGCGCACCGCCTGCAACTCGGCGCCCCAATAGAAATAGTACGCGTCCTGCGGGCTCTTGGCGCCCGGTTCGCCAGCCATCAGCGGCCAGATGTTCCGGCCGTCGATCTTGTGCGCGGGCAGTTGAGCGCCCACCAGGTGCGCCAGCGTCGGCAAGATATCGATCGTCATCGCCGGTTCTTGGCAGACGGTGTCGGCGGGAATCTTGCCCGGCCACCACATCACGGTCGGCACGCGGCAACCGCCGTCGAACATGGTTCCCTTGCCTTCGCGCAAGCGGCCGGCGGAGCCGGCGTGGTCGCCGTAGCTGAGCCACGGGCCGTTGTCGGCCGTGAAGATCACCAGCGTGCGCTCGTCCAGTTCCTGCTTCCGCAGCGTGTCCAGGATCTGGCCGACGGACCAGTCGATTTCCATCACCACGTCGCCGAACAGCCCCCGCTCGCTGCGGCCGCGGAACTTGTCCGACACGTACAGCGGAACGTGGACCATCGAGTGCGGCAGGTAGATGAAGAACGGTCGGTCCTTGTTGCGTTCGATGAACTGGACCGCCCGTTCGGTGTACCGCGTTGTCAGCTGCGTCTGATCGTCGCCCGTCACGTCGGCGTCGATGATCCGCGTGTTCTCGATCAGCGGCAGATGAGGGAAATTCTTGCCGGCCGTCGGATGGAACGGCCACATGTCGTTCGAGTAGGGCAGGCCCAGGTACTCGTCGAAACCGTGCTTGACGGGCAGAAACTTGGGGTGGTGGCCCAGGTGCCACTTGCCGTAGCAGGCCGTCGCGTAGTCCTTCTGCTTGACCACTTCGGCCAGCGTCATCTCCCCGTCGCTGATCCCGTGGTTGGCTTGATGAGCCAGCGCCCCCTGGATCCCGACGCGGACGTTGTAACAGCCGGTCATCAACGCCGCCCGCGACGCCGAACAGACCGCTTGGGCCACATAGAAATCGGTGAATCGCCGTCCCTCGCGAGCCATGCGGTCCAGGTTGGGCGTGCTGTAACCCTGGGCGCCGAATGGGCCGATGTCCGCATAGCCCATGTCGTCGATGTAAATGACGATGACGTTGGGCAGGTCCGACCGCTCGGCACAGACGCCGCGGTTCTCGGCGCCCGGAGCCAGGCAAGTCCCCACGGTGGCGATCGCCAGCAGAGCGAGAGCGGAAAACAGGCGACGGAGTCGTGTGCGCATTGAGCGATGGTCCAACGAACGTGCATAGCCGGTCATGGGGTTGCCTCCTGGAAGAAAATGGTGCAGAGAGTATCCCACGTCGGCGGACCAGCGTCAACGTTCCGTCTCAGTCAACGTTTCGTCTCAGGCTTCGTCGATCATCTCCAGGCCCAGAGCCCGGCCGAACTCGGTGAGCGGCTCCTTAACGTCGCCAAACACGGTGACCCGATGCCAGCCGAACTGGTCCCAGCGGGCGAACAACTTGCCGATGTCGCCGCGCACCACGCCGATCAGCTTCGTGCGGCAGCCGTTCTCGCTGTCCAGGGCGCCCAGGGACTTGGCCTGGTGGATGACCATTTGCTTGCGGGCGACGTTGGTGCGAAAGGTCGTCGTCATATAGCCTGCAGGCATCAGCGATTCGACCACGGCCCCGACGCGGGCGTGGGACGTGCGGATGCGATAGGAATTCTGCGGTCCGCTCGGCCCCAAGACCTTGGTCGGCCCGACACAATGTGAATAGACGATGCGGTTCTGCGACGTGTCGATCGCCGGGTCCGACACGAGGCCCGGCCGGCCGGTCAGGTGCAAGGCCATCAGCATGGGAGGCGTGTCGTCGAGATTCGCTTCGCAGATCCCTAGTCCGCCGTCATCCAGGATCTGGGAGAATCCCAGGCAGGGGAATCCGCACAACGCGGCCGAGGTCCCCAGGCCGCCTCCACAGCTCATCGTGATCAAGTTGGTCTCGTGTTTCTTCAGCAACCGCAGCGTTGCCAGGTAGACCACCGCGGCGTTGTGGATCTCCTTGGCAGGCGGCACGCTGGGCTCGATGTACTGGCCCGGCGCAAGGGCCTGCGACGCGCGTGTCCAGCGGTCGGCACACGCGGCCGCTTCGTCGGGATCGATCTCCGGATAGAATGCCTGCAACTCGCTCCAGTCCACGTACTGCCAGGTCGCGCCCAGCACGTCCCGCTGCTGGCCGCCGCGGCCGTGCCCCAGCACCAGGACCTTCGACTTGCGGAACCGCGCCACGCATTCGCCGATGTCCGTCAGCTGCAGGCTGTCGTCGGCCAGTTGATCGGCGCCGGCCGCGGCAAAGGTGCCGCGATAGGCCTGTTCGCATTGTCGGGCAAAGGCCGCCGGCGTCACACCGGGCGTACGGAGGGCATTGAACTGCCGGGCCACCGTCACGAGGTCCGCCAAGCGGGTCGTCGAGACGGCGACCGTGTTTTCGCCGCGGACCAGCGGCCCGACCGACGTGAGGAAAGCCCCGCAGCCGCCCAGGAATTCGCTGGCCACCACCGTGGGCTTGTTCAACTTGCCGATGGCGGCAATCGTCCCGGCCAGGCTCCAGGACAGCGTGGCCACGTAGACCAGGTAGCCGTCGATCTGGTCGTGCAAGTCCAACAAGCGCGGGTTGTCCGCCGGCGTCTCGATCGTCACCGGAACGAATTCGACCTCCGGGCAGCCCTCGGCCAGCGCGGCCAGGATCTCCCGTTGCCGTCCCGCCGCATCGAATCCCGGATACGGCCACGAGTTGCGGACCTGGGCCAGGAAGACCGCCGCCACGCGCACCTTGCGGGTTTCGGCCGCCGTAGCGCTGTGTCCCAGCGCCAGACCGCCGACAGCAGCCAGGGCCGCGCCGCCGTGCTGCAGGAACCGGCGTCGATCGAGCGAGTGGAAACAACCGTGACAGCCAACGCGAGCATGACACTGGCACATGATTGGGTCTCCTGAGATGATCGGCCAATAGGAACCGAGCCCACGGCTACGGCTTGTGACGCGTCTGGGCGATGACAAAGTCCACCAGTTCCTGGCACTGGAAGAACCCGGGCCACATGTTATGCCCTTGGCCGGGTGGGACGATCAATTGCATCTTGCCGCCCAAGGCTTCGTAGCGTTTCCGCATTTCGCCCGAGTTCGCTTCCAGTGGCACGACTCGGTCGACGTCGCCGTGGATCGCGAACAGTGGGACGTCCGCCTTGGCCAGGGCGGCGAGCCGGTCCAGCGGATTATGCTCCACCAGCCGCGCCGCCAGTTCGTCGGCCGACATCCCGTAAGCGCCGCAGGCCTTGGCCACGCCCGGATAGCTCGCCACGTTGCAGACCGGATAGACGCCCGCGAACCCGGCCACCTTGTCCGCATTCTCGACGGCCCACGCGAGCGTCATCAGCCCGCCCCGGCTGCGGCCGAGCATCACCGCCTTGGGTGCAAAGCCCCGGTTCTTCGTCAGCTCGTCGTACAGAGCCGTGTACAGTACTCTCCCGGCAGGACTGCCGTACGATTCCCCGACGTCGATCCCCGCGATCGCGATCCCCGCCTGGGTAAAACGCTCGAACATCCATTTCTCCGCCTCGCCCGGCAGGTTCGGCAGCGTCGGCGCATACCAGACCCACGGGATCGGCCCCTCCCCGGGCTTCGTCGGCGGCAGGATGACAAACGCCGTGCGGCCCTCAATCGAAAACACTTCGCCGGGCAACGGCAGTGACTTCTGCGGTGTCTCGGCGGCGGGCAATGCAACCCACGGACCGACGAACAGTGATACCAAAACAATCGATCGACAGATGGCCATATTGTCCTTCCCTTGCAATTCAGTTACATCTCCACCCACATCCCGGGGACGGGCGCTGGGTAGCGGCCTTGGGCGTCGGCTTGGACTGGGGCGGGGCTGTCGGCGGTCAAGGTGTCGACTTGGGGGCAGAACAGGAAGTCCGACGCCAAGGCTTCTTCCCAGGTGATGATCTTGCCCGAATGGACGGCGGCGCGGCCCATCAGGCCGGCCAGGTTCGAGTAGGCGGCACGCTGGGTCTCGTTGTGCGGCCGGTCGTTTCGAATTGCGTCTAGCAGAACGTTCCACTCGGCTTGCCACGAATTGGCCGTCTCCTTGGCCGGCTGCCAGACAACGTTGTCTGCGGCAACTCGCTGGTCCTTGTACAGGTTGACCGTGGCCGCATGAATGGCTCCCGAGAACTGGCCCGCACACTTGGTGCCGTGCACGAACGTGGCGAACTCGTTGTAACAGTTGCCGATGAACCGGCCGTTGACCTGGGCCTTGGCGCCGTCGGCGAACGTGTACTC